>JAWWPL010000123.1:0-8341 GCA_033850605.1 Blastocatellia bacterium
GAACAATCCCGATCCTCCAGCTTTCAGTTTCTGTCCAAACTCACGAATCAAACGCTTCATCTCGCGCTGATTAACGTTAATTCCGCTGGTCACATCAAAACCCAGTGCTCGCAGGGTCGCGGCCATATCACGCGCATCGTTTGGCGGATTCTTCAATGGTGGTGCGCTGGAGTAAGCGCCGTTGCCGATTACCAGGGCGGTTCGTTTTGTCGTACCTGTGCTCGTAGATCCGGGTGTCACCAATTGACGATTATCCTGCGCGCGCGCGTCGCGACCGGATAGGCTGCACATTATTCCTGCAATCGCGAGAACCAATATCAGTTCTTTGTGGCGTCGGCGAAGTTCATCCATTTTCGAGACCTTTCTAATTCAAAGTCGGGTTCGCGCTTTGCGCTCAGTGCGGGCAGGATGCCCGCGCTCCGGGTCAATGATGCTCCAGCTCAACATAGTTCACCAGCACATCGGCTTTCGCCTTCACGGTTGTTTGCTTCTTTGCAGAATCCTTTGTGACTTCAGGTTTGGGTGATGAATGCTTCTGCAAAAAGTCGCGTAGCGCGCGCGCCTGGGCCGGGTCCTTGATTGCGCCCTGGTCGCGATCGTTAACTCTGTCGGTGACGGCTTCCAGCTCTTTGACGGCGGTTGGCGAATAGACGATCCAGAATTTTTCGGTGCCCAGGTGATCGTCGAAACGCATCCAGGCGGTCTGGAGTTTTTGATCGGCAGTGACGCGCGGCGATCCGTTGTTTGTCTTTGTTTCAGGAAACAGCATGTTGTACGTGACCGCGTCGCCGTCCGCTGGTCCTTCGTTCAGCAAGTAAAGGTAACCCTCACTGGGACTGGAGAGGTTCATACGAAATTTCCATCCGTTCTCAAAGATCTCCTGCCCGGAAGATTCGAATTCCCCCTGGTAAGGTTTTCCATCACGCATTTTCTGCACGGTCAGTGAATATGCCAACGACTGCTCGCGCGCGCCTGAGACAGCGCCGCGCTTCCAAATGAACCAGGCAGCGCCCGCAATGACAACCAGCACGACTAAGCCTGCTACTGCTTTCAACCACGGCCGTGGGGCGGGCCGTGTCTCAACCGGGGTATAGACCGCTGCGCCGAGTGTATCGACCTTGGCGGGCTCAAATCGCGCGGCTATCGTCTTTGCCGACAGGTCCGCAGTCTGTCGGGCCGGTGCGTTGGCATCGGTCGCCAGTTGCGTGGCCGGGATCGGCGTCGGATCGACTCGATTGGGCTCGAACGTCGCGGTCTCTTCCGCCAGTTCACGCGCCAACGCATCGCCCAATTCGCGCGCGTTTTGGAAACGGTCTTTCGGATCAAAACTGAGGGCACGCAGGATCAGCTGACAAGCGTCATCGGCAAGACTGGGCCGCAAGTCCGATGGCTTCACGCGCACTCCGGCGCGCTGCATTTCCAGCAACTCAAATCCGGTTTCAGGATTAAAGGGTTTGCGTCCGGTCACCAGTTCGTACGCAATCGCCCCCATTGCATAGATGTCCATCGCGGCTGAGACCGGGCGTCCGCTCAGTTGCTCAGGCGCCATGTAGGAAACCGTTCCGGCCGTGGCTCCGGTAACGGTGCTGGGCGCAACTATTGAATCCTTTAGTTTAGCGATGCCAAAGTCGATTATCTTTAGCTGCTCTTCGCCGCCGCCGTAGCTTTGCAGCATGATGTTTTCAGGTTTCAAATCGCGATGAAAGATGCCCTTATCATGGGCGGCAGCGAGCGCTCTTCCAATCTGCTTGATTAACTCGGCGGCGCGCTCAAGCGGGATGCCTTCCGGCCTGATCAGGGAGCGCAGCGTTACTCCGTCGATGAATTGCATCACCAGGTAGGGCTTGCCGTCGGGAAGTTCACCGTTATCGAGGATCCCCACCACTCCAGGATGATCAACCCGCGCCAGCGCCTCCTTTTCCTGCTGGAACTTCTGGACCACCCAGGAGTTCTGCAGCGATTTCTCGAGCAGCACTTTGATGACGACCCTCTTGTCATGCAGCTTTCGATCGCGGGCCAGGTAGACTGCGCCGACCCCGCCCTGTCCCAACTCCTTCTGAACGGAATAGCGGCCGTCGAGGGTGACGCCGATCAAGCTCGCCGGCGGCAACGCAGTTTCATTGAGCGTAGATGGGTCGTCAGGTCGATCGACAGGAATCGTCGGCGCGGAGAGATCGGCGGACACTTTGGGAATGTCGTCGTCTGAAGTCGGCCCCGTCTCGGGTTGATCCTTGAGAGTCACAGTTACGAGGTAGATCGGTGAGGATATCTACCGATTTTAGCTCTTTATGCGGGCCATTCGACATGCTTCGATAATGGCGTTAATTACATCCGCGGTTATGTTCGTGGCCGGCTTTACCGGGGTAAAGATTCCTCCGCTGGCCGGCGTGCCGGTGTAGAACATAAGTTGACCTGATTTGGATTGCTTGGCGTTGGCACTGTCGGAGTTAAGAAACACGTTCACGTGGGGCAGCACAAACGCAGACTGACCAGCTTCGATGCGCTTCAGCTCGGTACACTGAATAGTCACGTTCTTTTTCGCGTTTTCCTTTTTTGGCTCGAAAGAGAGCGTGCCCGGCGTTACCGTGAGCGTGCCTTCCGTGCCCGAGGCGTCCTTAACGGCAAAGAGATGTGAGTTGCGTGCGCGTTCAGCTTCATCGGCAGCCACCCTGGCATTCGCTTTTTCGCGGGCTTCGCCTTCCAGCATGGCTACGCGGCCGTTTGCGATTTCCACAAACAGACCGCTCGGAAACTTGTTTACGTAGGCTTTGAAATCCGACGGGTTGCGGCTGTCCTTGATGGCGTTCCAGTAAGTCATTTCGAGCGAGTCTCCGGATCCGCCGCCGGTCGCCGGCCTCGATGGTTGCGATCGGGATTTGGCCAGAGCGGCAAATTGGCCGTCCGGATATTTGTCGAGATAAGCTTTGAAGTCATCCGGGTTGTTGCTGTTTTTGATACTTTCCCAAAAACTCAACTCGATCGCTGCCGGATCGACCATCGCGACGTTCGGAGTTGAGTTATTGGTTGCGTTGGTGGCGGAATTTGTGACGGCGACCACCAGTTCGTCGGCGCGGAACCCTTCGATAACAGCGAAAGGCTTTTGCTGCTTGGTCGAACCCAGATCGATGGCCAGACGCTTTGGCACGGTCTCCTGAACGTACTTGACCAACTGCGAGAGCGTGACTTCACCCTTCTCGTTCGCGGCTCCGCCCTTCAATCCTTCGACTACGGCCCAACTGAAATAGCCCTGCTTCTTTTCCGTATATTCGTAGGCGCGCTGGCCGATGCCGGTGGCATAGACCGTGGCGAAGGCCTGGACCTCGCGATTACGAGTGTCGAAATTGAAAGCGTTCGTATATGCGTTACTCAACGGATTAGGCGCATCAGCGCGTCCCCCGGGATCGTTGCGGCAGGCGTCCAAAAGCACGACGACTTGTCCCACACCGGTTTCCTTGATGCGCTCTTTGACGCGATTCATGCTGATGGCGGTTTCTTCCAGGAAGGAGATCTGATCGCTAATCTGCGCGTCCGAGGGCAAGAGAAACGCCTGTCCGCTTCGTTCCATTCCATGACCAGCGAAAGAGACCAGCAACAAGCCATCTTTCGGAACTGCGGTACTGAGATTCGAGAGACGGCGCAGAATATTTACCCGCGTCGGCTGTCGCTCAGTCGGTTGATCGGTCGAGAGCAAAATTACCTGGTCCTGCGGAAAGCCGGCATAACGCACCAGCGCATTCGCGATCAAACGCGCATCGTTGTCCGAGCCTTTTAGCGGACTGATCTGCGGGTCCGTGTACTTGTCGACACCGATCACCAGAGCCCAACGCTTGGCGCTGACCGGCAAGGCGGTAATTTGATTTACCTGCGATGCCGGCGAGGCAGCGGATGGCGATTCAGTCGCAGGCGCCGGCTGCGTTTGAGGAGGAGGAGGTAACTGCTGCAACTGGCGCGAGACTGGTTCGGTCGTCGCCGTCGTTGACGTCGCCTGTGTCCGCGGCACGATCGTCGGGACGTTCGGTGACGATTGCGTCGGAGTCGCTTTAATGGTTTCTACCAGACGCGGGGCTGGTTTCTCGGTCGCTTGCTCCTGAGTTTGAGCCGGAACAGTGCTGGGGGACGACGTCTGGGTTGTAGTTGTAGCCGTAGACGACGCTGTCGAAATCTCTTTTTCCAATTTGCGGGCCAGCCTGGGATCAAGCGTGTTTAGTTTTTTCAGTTGCTCGTTAGCGAGATCAGTTTTGGCGAGCTTCACATAAGCCTGGCCCAGGGCGTAATACGCCTCGCCGTAATCAGGCTTAATCCGGGTGGCGCTCTTGAAATAACTTATCGACTTTTCAAAGTCTGCGCCTCGCAGGTAGGCATAACCGATTCCGTAATAGGCTTCAGCAAAATTGGGATCGAGGCTGGTAGCTTTCACCAGGGGCGCAAAAGCCTCGCCATGTCGACCCATCGCATTATAGAAGTAACCAAGATCGTACTGGGCCGTGGCGTCGTTCGGGGCCAGCCTCGCCTGCTCCTTATAAGCCACCAGCGCTTGTTCCGAGTTGCCGCTATTCAAAAAGGCGTCGCCCAGACCACCGTAAGCCGGCGCATAATTCGCGTCCAGGCGGATGGCGAGCTTGTAAGCATCGATCGCTTCGGGCCATTTCTTTTCATCGGCCATCTTGTCGGCTTCGTCAACCAGGCCGGCGGCGCGGCTGGGTGACTTTTGCGCAGCCCGCTTTTGGGCGGACGACTTAAGGGGTGCCGAGCTAATAAGAAGCGCAGAAACGATCAGAAGCAGGATCGACTTCGAAAAAGGGGATGTGAATTTCAGAGTCAACTCCGGACCAAGCTTTATGTGAGCCTGAGCCTAAGCTGGATCGCGCCCAGTGTCAATACTTGTCCTGCTGGTGAGGGGGCCACTGTGTTGTTCATCTGTGGGGCATTAGCCCGACCGTTAGGGAGGGCTCCGAGGTGCATTGATGAAGTCCTCCCTGACGTCGGGCTAGTGACCGCATCCCGACCCGGCCCGTGGCAACAAACGATTTCTCGACTACACCGTCCGTACCGGGCCTTTGTTAGAACGTTGCTCAGTCGGCTAAGATGAAACGGTTATGAGTCAACAAAGTTCAGCCTCAGCCAACGGCTTCGTCGAGCTTCCTGATATTGAGTCATTGGATCGTTTCCTGGCCCAGTCAAACGGTGCTCCGGCACTCGTTTTCAAACATAGCAATTCCTGCGGCATCAGCGCCCGGGCGCATGCGGAAATGGCCAAACTGGAGTTGCCGGTCGGTCTGGTCGTGGTGCAGAAGGCGCGCGATGTTTCCAATGAAATCGAAGCCCAAACGGGCGTCAGCCATGAGACTCCTCAAGTCTTTATCATGCACGATCGGCAAGTTCTCTGGTCAGCTTCACACGGTCAGATAAAAGCCGAAGCCATCGAGGCGGTGTTGCTGGAAATCGGCCAGCAGTGAATATGCGTTAGAGGCGGGCTACCGTCCGCTTTCGTTGAGGAATGGATCTTGGATGGCTGACATTGCACAAAGACGACAGGCGATCGAGCCGCGCGAGATTTCCCAGGAGAGCAATACCCAATTGCGAATCACCTGGGCCGACGATCTAGTATGCGATTACAACGCGGCCGCTTTGCGGCGCGTATGCCCATGCGCACAATGCGTAAACGAGTGGACAGGTCAGCGGACACTGAAGCCCGACGTTATTTCTGACGAGCTCGAGATAAGCGATCTCAATATTGTGGGTCGCTACGCTTTGAACTTTCGTTGGAGCGACGGTCACGAAACGGGCATTTATAGTTTTCAGTATTTAAGGGATCTTTGCGAACAATAGGAGCGCAGGCATCGGTGCCTGCGGTGGGCGGGCATCCTGCCCGGTGGCTATACCGCTTGCTATCATGAGCTGTTCCGCGACGCCATGAACCAACCAACTCGAATCCTGATCGTGGCCGATTCTGGTGACCAAATGGCCGCCACCCAGCTAGCGCTCGCACGCGAGGACTTCGAGATCGTGGCAGCTCGCAATTTCACTGAAGCGTATGACCGGCTGCTCGAGTCGATATTCGAATTGATTGTGATCGAGACCACGGAGCCGGCTCGCGCGAGCATTGAGTTCATCCGGCGTGTTCGCGCTGCGCCGCAGTTAGCTGGTATCTTAATTCTGATCCTGGCCCAGTGGGGAACGGGAGCGCCGACGCTGGCTCTCTCGGCTGGGGCCGATGCCTATGAACCAAATGGGCCCAATGAAGGAAAGCCGATTAGTCCGAGTCGTCTGGTAACTTCTATTGAAAGATTGCTCAGCCGCCAGGTAGCGGCGGCAAATTGATTAGCTTATGAATGAACGCGATTTTTTTAACGAGAAACAGGAATCAAAGACCGCCAGTTTCAGCTGCCCGCACTGCCGCGCCCGCAACGACTACGAGATCCGTTGGCTGAAGCGCACCAAGAAGCCCGCCCCTCCGCGAGGCGCCAGCGAACACGACAAACGCCAATTTCAAAACTCGCGCGACTATATGGTGCGCATCGATGACATGCTGGCTTGCCGCTCCTGCCGGAAACGCTTCGACATTCCCAGCTCGCAGTCGGTGGTGTTTATTTAACCGAATCCGCCGCTACAATCCCATCCTCCCGTGATACTCAATCAAACGGTCTTTCAGTCGTGATTGATCGTCGGCCTTACCCTCCACCTGTCACTTTTTCATTTCATCCGAGAGGCTTGCCGAACGATGCTTCAGGTTCACGGATTGAAGTCTATGCTACTTAATCTGTGGCTCGGGGCTTGCACATCTCAACCCGTTCTGAATTCTCACTTATGCCGCAGAATCCGAGGTGGAGAAGATGCAGAGAGAAATCGCAACCGGGTTAAGCAAAGCCGAGCTCCCCGATTGGTCCGCTCGGGTTTACGGCAAGCAGGAGTTTGCTGGGGCCGGAAAGACCAACACCGGATTGCTGGTGCCCCTCGAACGGCGTTTGGCGAGGTTTGTCCTGCCGCGCATTCCGTGCTGGTTAGAGACCTATCACCTGACATTACTGACTCCGGTTTGGTCGGTAATGATTGCGGTGTTTAGTTATCTAGCCGCGCGCGATCTGCGTTGGTTGTGGATGGTCAACCTGATGATCGTGCTGCACTACTTTACCGACCATTTCGACGGTAAGCTGGGTAAGTTCCGCGACACGGGGCTGCGCAAGTGGGGTTTTTACATGGACCATTTGTTCGACTACGGCTTCCTCTGTTCGATCCTGATTGGCTATTCGTTCCTGTTACCGCAGCAGGCCGTTTTCAACATGACGCTGGTGCTGTGCGTCTTCAGCGCATTCATGTTTCACACGTTCCTGATGCTGGCGGCGACCGAAGAGTTCAGGGTCAGCTTTTCTGTTTTTGGACCCACAGAAATGAGGATTGCGCTCATTATTATTAACGGTTTGCTGGTGAGATTTGGCGTTCGGCCCCTCAAGGGGGCCTTGCCCTACGTCGCACTTTGTGGCACTGTAGCTCTTGCCCTCCTAGCTTACCGAGCACAGAAGAGACTCTGGAAAAGCGATATGCAGGCCAAGGCAGCAGGTGCTGCCGGCGAATAAAGACTGGTTGTGGAAGGACAATTCTGCAACCAAACCGGGGTGAGCAGCGTCTAAAGGTTGCTTTCCCAAAACCAGTACAGGTTGAATAGCGACGGAACTTTCAAGCAGAGATTTCGTTAATCCAAAACATAGAAACAACCTGTTCCCGAATATTGAATATGTCTGAGAAAAAAGTAGTAAGAGTAGTTAAGCGCGCCGAGCGCAGTCAGCGGAAGCCCGGCACTGCCAGGGCGGCCCGCGAGGCTGCGCGCAAAGCCGCGACCGATATGGTGAGCAATGTCACCAACTGGGTAAATGAATTCCAGCAGAAGCAGAGTATCGAAGCCACCAAAGCTGTAGAGACTCTCATCCGCTCTCGGCAGCAGCCGAACGAAGCTTAGTCAAGCCACAACGCTTCCGCCGAATCCACAATCCTTTAACGTCTCGTTTCGGACGAGGCAGCGCAGTAGTGTGATTTCCGCTCTTGGCGCGGCCTGTCTTATTAGCACCGGGCTAGAGCCACGGTGCTAATAGAACGGTACTGGAACACCTAACTACTACCAGGCACTCAGTAAGGTTGAGGCATTAAACTGCCTGCGCTATAGTCTCATGCAGCCGTTCTGCGGAGGGGTCGCATAATGGTAGTGCAGCGGTCTTGAAAACCGCCGTCCGAAAGGATATGCAGGTTCGAGTCCTGTCCCCTCCGCCATTTCTTTTCAACGACTTACCGCGACTCTGCAACTCTGAGCGAGTTCGGACCGTTCTAGTTCCATCGACCTGAATAGAGT
>JAWWPL010000127.1:0-12498 GCA_033850605.1 Blastocatellia bacterium
AGATTGCGAAAGGCTAAGGCCTCTCATGCGGCTATGCCGCCTGATGTGCGGTAAGGCTTGCCTTACCGTATTCTCACTCGTGGGATATGGAGGCTGCGCCTCCTACACCAACGCGATGGAGGCGTAGCCTCAACAAACGGAGTGAGTGGGCCGGAAAGGCTAAGCCTCTCCGCACATCAGACGGCATAGCCGCAAAATACAACTATCAATGAAGCAATACCACGACATCCTGCGCTCAATTCTGGAACATGGTACTGAGCACAAAGACCGGACTGGTGTCGGGACAATTTCACACTTTGGATTTCAAACACGATTCGACCTGCGCCAGGGTTTCCCCATCGTCACGACTAAGCGAGTTCCCTTTCGCTGGATTGCGGAAGAGTTGTTTTGGTTTCTCTCGGGCGATACGAACGAAGCGAATTTGCGCGCGCGCGGCGTGGACATCTGGAAGGAATGGGCCGACGCGGAGCACACGCGGCGCTTCGGTCGAGAGGCCGGGGATCTTGGGCCTGTATATGGCTACCTCTGGCGTTCGTTCGGCGGGCATTATCCGCAAACAGACGGTGTCGATCAGATCGCGCGCTTAATTAACGAGATCGAAAGGAATCCGAACTCGCGGCGTTTGATTGTCAGTGGTTGGGATCCTCGCGAATGCGATAATGTCGACCTGCCACCGTGTCATACGCTGTTTCAATTTAAAGTTGAAAACGCGGGAGCCCTGTCGACTGTCCCGACGCTTCATTGTCAACTTTATCAACGATCGGCCGATGCTTTCCTGGGCGTCCCTTTCAACATCAGTTCTTATGCCCTGCTAACTCATCTGGTCGCGCATGTGTGCGGGTTGCGGGTGGGCGATTTCATTTACACACTCGGCGATTATCACATCTATCAGAACCACGTAGATCAGGTTAACGAATTGCTGTCACGCGAGCCGCTGCCCTTGCCGCAACTGGATATTCGCGACGACGAACAACGTCTAAAGGGATTAGCGGGTTTGCTCAGCATGCGATACGAACATGTAAGCCTTGTCGGTTACGAATCGCACGCCAAGATAGCGGCGCCGGTAGCGGTGTGAAGACGCTTTTTAACGGGGCCCTAGCCCGACCGTAAGGGAGGGCTTTAGAAAGCGGCGACAAGTCTCCGCTCTCCAAAATGATTATTGGCATCGTCGCAGTAGATCAGAATCTGGCCATCGGCAAAGCCGGTCGCCTGCCGTGGCATTACTCTGCCGACATGAAGTTCTTCAAAGAGACCACGATCGGAAATGCGGTGGTAATGGGTCGCCGCACCTGGCTGACCCTAAAAGAACCGCTCAAAGACCGGCAGAACATTGTGCTCAGTCGCGAACAGAACCTGCCCGCACAGGATTCGCTAATCGTTCTCCGCGACAAAAACGCAGTGATCGAACTGGTAAGCAGTCAGGATGTTCATCTCTTCGTTATCGGCGGTGCGCAGGTTTATGAAACGTTCTTGCCGCACATTGAAAGATGGATTGTCACGGAGGTTCCGCAGGCGGTGGAGGGCGCAGATACTTTCATGCCCGCGGATTTTCTGGATGGATTCGAGATGTATGAACTGCGACAGCTGGATGAGGGCTTGCGCGTGAAGTTCTATGAACGGAAGTCAACGACTTAGGGAGTCAGTACCGGGAGCGGTGTGGAGCGCGGACATCCTGTCCGTCAGCGGGCGGAGCCCGCTCCAGCCTTCCGCCTAAAGAATTCCTTGTCGAAAAGGGTTCGCGCTGCGCGCTCAGGCGGACAGGATGTCCGCGCTCCACACCGCTCCCGGTACTGACCTCATCACCTTAATTCCCGTCGCTCCCCGTCGTATCCAAGACGTCATGCCGCGTAATGATGCCGGTAATCCGGCCGTACTCTTCAATCAAAACAGCGGGGCTTGTGCGCAGCTTGCGCGTCACCACGTTAATGTCATCGTCGACTCCCACCGTGGGAAAACCCTTGTCCATCAGTTTGCTGACCGGAGCTTCCAACAGATCCCGATCATTGAAGACCTTGGAAAGCAGATGATTCTCTCTGAGAGAACCTACCGACTCGCCGTCTTCGAGCACCGGAATCTGAGTTAAACCCAACTCGTTCATCTTAGCCAGAGCGTCAGCGACCCGATCATTCGGACCTACCGCCACCAGGGACTTGGGCGAGAGTGCGCCCTTGGTTTCGCTGATTAGTCCGGCAGTAATTTTTTGAGGTTCCAGCAAGCGTTTCTCTTTCATCCACTCGTCGGAATGAAACTTTGTCAGGTAATGTTCGCCGGTATCGCATACGATAAAGACGATGATGGCGTTCTCATCCAGGTCTTTGGCGATCCGCATCGCTGCGGCGCAGTTAGTTCCGGTCGAGCCGCCACAAAAGATTCCTTCCACGCGGCCCAGTTGCCGCGCCGTTTCAAACGAGTCGGCGTCGGTGACGTTGAGCACCTCGTCGACGTACTGCAAATGCGCGTTGCCCGGCAAGACTTCCTGACCGATCCCTTCGACCAGATACGGCGTGGTTTCCGGAACCTTGCCCGTCTCTTTGACAGTCTTGTAAATCGACCCAAAAGGATCGGCGCCGATGACTTTGATGTGGGGATTTTTTTCCTTCAGATACTTTCCGGTGCCCGAGATCGTTCCGCCCGTGCCGATGCCCGAGACAAAGTGCGTGATCTTACCTTCGGTTTGTTCCCAAAGCTCGGGGCCGGTGGAGCGATAGTGCGCTTCCGGATTGGCCGGATGAGAATACTGATCGGGATAGAAGGAGTTGGGCGTCTCTCCCGCGATCCGGCGCGCGGTCGAAACGTAATGATCCGGAGTGCCCGGTTTCGCCGATACCGGAGTAATCACGACATCGGCGCCGAGTGCTTTTAGATAACGCGACTTCTCGACCGATGCTTTATCGGTCATCACGAAAATACACTTGTAACCTTTTACCGAAGCCGCCAGGGCCAATCCGATCCCGGTGTTACCTGAGGTTGCTTCTACGATCGTGCCACCCGGTTTCAGTTTTCCCTCGCGCTCGGCGGCCTGGATCATCGCGATGCCGATGCGATCTTTTACCGAGAAACCCGGGTTAAGATTCTCCATTTTGGCCAGGATTAACGGCTTCAATCCCTTATTAAGCCGATTGAGTTTTACCAGAGGTGTGTGACCGATCAGTCCCAGAATGTCGTCGTAATAGTTCATAAGCCCTGCTGTTTAAAAAGCATGCGTACGCGAGATTACAGTTTGTAGTACCGGAAGAATAGACATTCTCTGCGAAATATTTCCATTTGCCAAATCGAAAGAGGTGGCGCAGATGTCGCATCGTCTTTAAGAGGCTTTCTTGCCAGCTAAGGCGATCCACGAAAACACACGAAGCGAAAACTCTGGTTGGTGTGATTTCGTGGATCGTTCTTGTTATAGAGAAAGAACACGAAACCACTGGGACACGACCCATTCGAGTCCCCCTGCTTGACTCAGCCGTGTGCCCACGTATAATTCTCACTTCCGTTGTGGGCCGATAGCTCAGTTGGTAGAGCAGCTGACTCTTAATCAGCGGGTCGCAGGTTCGAGCCCTGCTCGGCTCACCATTATTTTCAGAGACTTGCGGCAGGTCCCCTTGAATTACCGGGCCTGCCGCTTTTCTTTTGAGAGTCTGTCGGGAAGATAGATTTCTCAGCGTACGCTCCGTGGTGATCCGTGTCTCAGTGGTGAAATTACTACGAAAGACACTTACCACAGAGGCACAGAGGTCATACAGAGAACCACGGAGAAGAGCTCTTTGCGACCGAGTTCGCTCGCAACCGAACTTACCTTATGCATAGAAACCACTTTCGGCTTTTTATTCTTGTTTGCTTGATAGTGATCGGCTGGCAGACCGCTATATCGCAAACAACCTCCTCGGCGCAGACGGCCGGCGAACCTAATAAGTCGGAGCGCTCGGACTCATTAACCGGCGGGCACATCGAGCGGGCCGAGCTGGCGCCCAACCAACCCGATATCCGCATCACTTTGAACGTGCCTTCGTTTCGTCTGACGCTTTGGCAAAATGGGAAGGAAGTGAAGTCTTATTTTGTTGGCGTGGGCATGAAGGCGCACCCAATTTATATCGGCGATCGTGAAGCGAACGAACTGATCTGGAATCCCGCCTGGATACCACCTTCCAGTGATTGGGTGCTCGAGATGAAGGGCGTTAGTCCAGGTGAAGTGATCAAGGCCAGCGATCCCCGCAACCCGCTCGGCAAGATGAAAATCCCCTTGGGCGATCGCTATCTGATTCATCAGGCGGCGAAGCCGACCGACCTCGGCAGTCTTGTTTCACATGGCTGCATACGGATGTTGCGTTCAGAGATCTATGACCTGGCCGAGAAAATCGTGGCAGCGCGACGCGCGCCTGTCTCAGCCAAGCGGATCGAAGCAGCGAAACACAGCTCGCGCACGCTGGTCGTGCAGCTCGACGAACCGGTGCCGGTGGATATCAACTACGATACGCTGGTGGTTGAGGAGGGTGTGCTGCACGTTTATCCGGACGTGTACGATCGAGGCACAAACCGGCCGGCGCGTTTACGTGCCGAACTTCTGACCGCGAATGTTGATGGGTCAAATCTGAGTGAGAAAACTCTCAGACAGATCTTATCGAAGGTTACGCGTCACACCCAGTTCGTCGTCGAAGTGCGCAGTATCTCGGAGGGACGGGCAATAGAAGATGGGCGCGTGCTTCCTCTGATTCCCAAGGCAGCGCCGCGCGCAAGAGGCAAAAGAAACTGATTTTCCATTTATCATTTGACATCGTTCATCTGCCAATTGCTGCTCCGCGTTGTTCGTTTACCTTCGTGTGACTTCGTGGATCGTTCTTCATTTCTTCAGCCAAGTAGACGATCCACGAATTCACACGAAATAACAGTCCAAGTAAATGTCAAAATGAGAAATGCCAAATGGAAAATGGAAAATGCGTCTTACGCTTAGTTAACATATTCCCAGTGCCACGGCTCATAGCAGTAAGGACGAAAGCCGAAGCGCCCGGCGTTGTGGACCAGCCACTGGTAAACGCGTGTCTGTACTTGTAGGGCCCGGTTTGAATCACGCGTATCAACCGGTTCGCCGCCGACATAGAGGTCGAGGGCGCGACCTGTGAAGTGGGGGCTATTAACGGCGAGCCCGGCGCTGCCTGAGTTGGGCGCCTCGCGACGCAGCTTTTCCTGATATTCCCGTGAGCGAAAGGCCGAAATGATTTTTAAGTATTTCTCGCCCGCCGCAAGCTGCCCTCCCTGATGAGCCAAAGCGAGCGAACGGTCGGCAATTGCTGCTGATACCATTCGCTTATAAGCCGCATAGGTCCGGCGCTCGACCTGGCGCAGTTCTTCGGCCCTTGTCGGATCATAAAAATCAGACAGCGGGGCGGTCAGTAGCTGGTCCGGTAAAGCTTGCGTTCGATCTTTCAAACGCGCGTCTTGCCAGGTCTTAATCATCGCGTACAGAGTCTCCTCATCAATAACACCACTCGGCTTGAGCGCTGACTTTGCCTGCCAACGTGCGACGGCCTGCGCAAACTGGACAGTGGCGCTCTCCTGCTTGGTGCCGATCAGTTGTTTGATTAGCGGTGTGTAGAGATACCAGCCCGTCTGCTGCTTGCTGCCAAACGTCCAGATTAGCGAGGTGCTGAGCAAGGCGTTTCGTTTTGCGGCTTCAGCAAACGATTTGCCGCTATTCTTCGATTGGCCGCGACTCGACAAAGGGTCAAGCATCGACCCGAACGACACCACGACGAGAAGCGGCAAGGCCAGGCAGAATGAAAGATGCTTCATAATCAGATTCTATCTCCGTCGCACAATCCGGCAGACTACCACTACCCGGCATCGCCTACTTTGAATCTCGATTCTTTGTTTAGAGGCGGGCGTTGCCCGCCGCCCAACGTTAATCAAAATGAATTCACTTTTTTCTAACTGGCGGCGGCGGGCAACGGCCGCCTCTAAACGGAAATTGTTTCACTACCTGCAAGCCACTACCCCAGACTAAGACAATTTGACAGTAAAACATAGGAGGCATTAGAGTCGCGGGACGAAGTTCGCTGGTACTATCGGTTCTGTTGCTTAGTGTTTTTGCTGTTTCTGACCAGGATAAATCTCAGCCTAAAACCTTCTGAGCATTCAGACCGTATTAGCTCGTCATCGTCTCGCATTGCCATCTGATTAAGGAGAAGACCCATGCGTAAAGCTATCTTCGCGTTTGCCGTCCTGGCCGCCTCTGCAATTTCCACGACGGCGCAAACCGCCGACGAGATTGTCGGCAAATACATCAAGACTGTCGGCGGCATGGAAAAGATTCAGGCCGTCAAGGCGCTGCGCCGCACCGGAAAGATTATCGCCGGCGGCGGATTCGAGATCCCTCTGGTCGAAGAGAACAAGCGGCCCAACCTGGTGCGACAGGATGTGACGATTCAGGGTTTGACCGGCTCTAATGCCTACGACGGCAAGACGGGCTGGAAGATTGCGCCGTGGCAAGGCAAGAAGGATCCGGAGACCATGGGCGAGGCTGAGTTGAAGTCTATTATTGACTCGTCCGATTTCGATGGGCCGCTGGTCAACTACAAACAGAAAGGGAACAAGGTCGAATACGTCGGCATGGACGAGGTCGAAGGCACGGATACTTTCAAACAGAAAGTGACTATGGCAAATGGCGAAGTTCAATACTTCTACATGGACACGGATTATTACGTCCCCATCAAGATCGACACTAAGCGCATGATTCGCGGAGCCGAGATCGAAGTTGAAACCGTGCTTGGTGATTATAAGGAAGTGGATGGCTGGTACATCCCCTATTCAGTGGAAGTGGGCGCCAAAGGAAGTCAATTTAAGCAGAAGGTAGCCTACGAAAAAATAGAAGCAAACGTGACGGTCGATGATCGACGATTCTCAATGCCGGCCGTCCCAAAGAAACCATAATCCTTTTGTTCGTTTCCGTTCGTGTGATTTCGTGGATCGCTTTTCTTCCTTCTGAGCCGGAAGGCGATCCACGAAGTCACACGAAACCGAGATAAACAGCAATCTTGGAAGCGAGGAATATTTCAATGACCCGAATACTAATCCCCTTCTTATCCATCGCCCTGGGTTCAGCTCTGTTCGTTACGGCAGGCGCTCAGACTCCGCCGGTAAAAGTTGATTCCGACACCATCTCCGGACTGGGGGCGCGGAACATTGGTTCGGCGGCGATGAGTGGACGCATCACCTCGGTCGCCGGTGTAAAGGAAGGCCAGCGGCTAACTGTCTATGTAGGCTCGGCAAGCGGCGGCGTGTGGAAGTCAGTCAACGGCGGAACAACGTTCAAGCCGGTATTTGATAAGGAGCCGGTGCAGTCGATTGGCGCGGTCACGATAGATCCAAAGAACGCCAAAACGATCTGGGTGGGCACGGGCGAGACCTGGACGCGCAACAGCACTTCAGTAGGAAACGGCGTCTATAAGTCGACCGACGGCGGCGACAATTGGACCAACCTCGGGCTGAACGACTCGGAACGCATCTCGAAGATCCTGGTCGATCCGGCCAACACAAACACCGTTTACGTTTGCGCTACCGGAAAGCTTTGGAGTGATGGCGATCAGCGCGGCGTTTATCGCACGACCGATGGTGGCAAGACCTGGACAAAAGTTTTGAAAGGCGCAAATGGATCGACCGGTTGCTCGATGATCTCGATGGACAGCAAGAATCCCCAAACTCTGTATGCGGGTATGTGGGACTTTCGTCGCCAGGGTTGGACGTTTCGTTCCGGTGGTGAGGGTCCCAACGCCTTCAGCGGCAGCGGTTTTTTCAAGAGCACGGACGGCGGCACGACCTGGACTGAACTTGATGAAACGAGCGGCAAAGGACTCCCGCCAAAACCCTGGGGTCGCATAGCAATGACCGTCGCTCCTTCAAAACCGAACGTGGTTTACGCTTTCATCGAAGCTGCGATGCCAAAGGATGGCCTCTACCGTTCTGACGATGGCGGCAAAACCTGGGTAGCGCTCGATCGCAGTCAGAACATGATCTGGCGTCCCTTTTATTACGCCAACCTGATCGTCGATCCAAAAGATGAGAACAAGATCTACAAGCCCGGCGGATCATTAATCGCCAGTAATGACGGCGGCAAGAGCTTCAGCAATATTTCGGGCGGCGCGCATGGTGACTTTCACGACGTCTGGATCAATCCCGACAATACCGATCATCTGATCACGGGCGACGATGGCGGTCTGTGGTATTCGTACGACGGCGGCAATCGCTGGTGGAAGGCCGAGAACCTTCCGGTTTCGCAGTTCTATCACGTCAGCGTGGACATGGACACGCCCTACCACGTCTACGGCGGATTGCAGGACAACAGCTCGTGGGTGGGTGACTCGCAGTACCCGGGCGGCGTCACCAACAGCCGTTGGGAGAACATGTATGGCGGCGATGGGTTTTGGATGTTCGTCGATCCGTCAAACCCTGACTATATTTACGCTGAGTCACAGGGCGGTTATATCGGGCGCATCAATCGAAAGACGCTTGAATCCCGCAGCATCCAACCGCTGCCGCAATACAAGGAAGGCAAGCTGCGCTTCAACTGGAATGCTCCCATTCATATTAGCCCGACGCAAAACGGGACGATCTATTTGGGCTCGCAGTTTCTGTTTCGCTCGCGCGACCACGGACAGACGTGGGAGCGCATCTCTCCTGATCTCACCACCAATGATCGTGAAAAGCAGAAGCAGGAACAATCGGGCGGAATAACCGTCGACAATTCATCCGCCGAAATGCACACGACGATTTATTCAATTGCTGAATCGCCAAAGAATTCAAACTTGATCTGGGTGGGAACTGATGACGGTAATCTGCAGATCACCCGCAATGCGGGCAAGACCTGGACAAACGTCGTCGCCAACATTAGCGGATTGCCCCGCAACGCCTGGGTTTCTTCGATCGATGCGGGACACTTTGATGAGGGCACGGCGTATGCGACCTTCGATCTTCATATGTTCGGGGATTTGCGGCCCTTCGTTTACAGGACGACCGACTTTGGCAAGACCTGGGCGTCGGTGGTGCCGGCAAACGGCCGCATGCGTGGTTATGCTCATGTGGTAAAGGAAGATCTGGTTAATCGCGATCTGCTCTTTGTCGGGACTGAATTTGGATTGTGGGTTTCGTTGGATGGCGGCAAGCAGTGGGCCCAGTACAAAGGCGGCGACCTTCCCAGCGTGGCGGTGCGTGACCTGGCGATTCATCCGCGCGATCACGATCTGGTGATCGCAACGCACGGGCGGGGCATCTGGATCATCGACGATATTTCTCCGTTGCGCACGTTGACCCCGGCGACACTGGCAAAGGAAGCCGAGTTCGTCCAGAGCAGGCCCGTCGTCCAGGCCATCCCGGCTTCCGGCGGATGGTACACCGGCGATGCCGCGTTCGTCGGTGCAAATCCGCCCGATCAAGCCGTAATTATTTTCTACCAAAAGAAGCGGCATATCTTCGGCGATATGAAAATCGAAGTCTTCGATCCGGAAGGCAAACTGGTAAGCACGATTCCCAGCAGCAAGCGCCGCGGTTTGAATCGCGTGGTTTGGTCAATGCGTTCGAAAGCCCCGAAAGTTCCACCCGCGGCGTCGGCAGCTTTCAGCGCGGCCGTCGGTCCACGAGTGTTGCCCGGGACTTACACCGTAAAACTAACCAAAGACAAGAACGTCTATACAAAGGCGCTGCAGATCGTGTCCGATCCGCGTTCAACTCACACACCGAAGGATCGCAAGGCCCAGTTTGATCTGGCAATGAAGCTCTACAACCTGCTCGGTGAAATGTCATTTGCGACTGAGCGAATTAACGGCGTGCGACTGGCGCTGGATGCACGCGCGGCGAAGTTGTCCGCTAATGATCCCTTAGCAGTGCGACTGCGCGCCGCGTCGGCACAAGTCGATGAACTCCGCCGAAAGATTGTCGCCACCAAAGAGGGAGGCGCGATCACCGGCGAAGAACGGTTGCGGGAAAACCTTGCTGACCTGTACGGGAACGTGAATAGTTACGAAGGCCGTCCCGCGCAAACGCAGGTCGATCGCGCCGATGCTATTGCCCGCGAATTAGCCGACGTGGTCAGAGATTTCGACGCATGGCTGGCAAAAGAATTGCCGAGCATAAACTCGGCTCTGTCTGGAAAAGGCCTGGAGGCGATTACTCCACTGACGCGCGCGGAGTGGGATAAAAAAGAGTAAGGTCGATTCCTTTTAGCTTAGATGGTTATGCGGAATCTCATTAGCACCGAGGCTTTAGCCCGGTGATTAAGTTCCACAAAATAATTTCTTGAACTGTTTCCAACAGTTTTCCTCATTCTGCCGCCAAAAACCGTTAGAAACGGTTGCTTTCAATTCCGACTTGCAAATCACCGGGCTGAAGCCCCGGTGCTAATGAGATCGCTCCGCGCGTGCGAGCGGCTCCGAAATTGACGAAGCCGCTAATAACCGATAAGAACCCAGTCCAGTACTTTTTCTGCAAGACCGGGACTGAAGGATTCCGCCTAGAGGCAACTCCGAACTCCACTCTTCCCAACTTGTGATACGCTTTCGCACGATGGAAACCCAGTCGTCAGAGCATCTGCCACGATCATTCGGGGCCCGATTGTGGTGGCTCATCATTGGCCGCGGGGCGGCGGTGATCGTGCTTGTGTTGATCGGCGTGGCCTGGAAGTCGAGCGCTCTAGGTCGCGGCGTGGTTACGTCGCTCAGCACGGTTACTCCGATTATTCTGACGGCCGCCGGATTGACACTCGTCTACTGCGCCGCGCGTCTGCTGTGGAAGAACTATCTGGCCCAAGCGCGGGTTCAGTTTCTCGCCGACATTCTATTGGTTACATGGCTGGTCTGGATGACGGGAAATGTCAGCTCGCCGTATGCCGCGCTTTATATCGTCATCATTTCGATCGCCAGCCTGTTTGTCGGACCGCGCGGCACAATGATTACCTCGATTGGGAGCGCGGCGGCCTTTAATGCGTGTGTGCTGGTCGCGGTTAATCAGATTGGGCCTGATGCCGGGCGTCCTACTGGAGAATCACTGGCCAATGCGATTCAAGCGGTGGGTCTTTCGGACCTGTCGTTTCTGGTGGTGGGACTGCTGGCGGCCAAACTCGCCGACCGTCAAACTCGTTCGGACGTCCAACTGGCCGCGACCACCCGATCGCTGGCAGATTTGCGGGCGCTACACCAGCGGATCGTCGAATCAATCCGTTCAGGAGTAGTTACGACCGATCTTCAGGGCTGCATCTTCACCTTCAATGCCGCCGCCGAAGAGATTACTGGATACAAAGTGTCAGATGTTCGCGGACAGGATGCCTCGATCTTCTTCGGCGACATGACGCGACAGATCGCTGATTCGATGAATGCCGCGGCCACCGGCAAAGTCAGCCCGCGCTTCCAGGCTGACTGTCTAACGCCGAATGGATTGGCGCTGCGGCTCGGTTTCAGCATTGCACCACTTTCCGGCGAATCCGGCGAGATCAGCGGCATGGTAATCACCTTTCAGGATCTGACCGACATTCGCGCACTGGAAGAAACCTCGCGCCGGCAGGATCGGATGGCCGCCGTCGGGCGTCTGGCCGCGTCGATTGCTCATGAGATCAGAAATCCTCTGGCGGCGATGCGGGGCTCGATTCAAATGCTGCGCTCAGAGATGGAGGGCGACACCGAACAGGCGCAGTTGATGGAGATCATCCTGCGCGAGTCTGATCGGCTAAACAGGATTGTCGCCGATTATCTTAACTACGCGCGCCCCCGACCGGCCGAGCTGAAGAACGTGGACATTAGCGCGCTGGTCGCCGACACGTTCAAGTTGTTGAGAAACAGCGCCGAATTGAGTGAAGAACATCAGCTGAAAGAAGATTTGCCCACCGGGCCTGCGATCGTCTCAGGCGATCCCGAGCAATTGAAGCAGGTCTGCTGGAACATCGCGCGAAACGCAATGATCTCGATGCCGGACGGCGGAATTTTTAGCGTTTCTCTGGCAGAGGTAGACGGCAACCGGCTGCGGCTGTCCTTCAGCGATACCGGGTGCGGCATGACGCCTGAGCAGGTGGAACGTTTGTTTGAGCCATTCACCTCAACTACCGGCGGCACCGGGCTGGGGCTGTCGATTGTCTATCAAATTATTCGCGACCATAGTGGTACAATCAACGTGCGCAGCCGACTTGGAGAAGGAACGACTATTACGATTGAGTTGCCGGTGACGCAGTAGGAAAGATCATTTTCCATTTATCATTTGGGATTTGTCATTTGTCATTCAGGCGCGGATTTCGAAGGAGGAGCTGGAGTTGCAATTGGGAACGGCGACAGCTAAAGAGGCTCAATCGCGCGCCGACCAATTAGAAGAGCGCTTGATAGATTTTGCCGTACGGATTGTTAAGCTTTCCGCCCGTTTGCCAAAGACGCCCGCTGGTCGGCACATCGCCTCACAAATCCTTAGATCAGGAACGTCACCAGTTCCAAATTACGGTGAGGCTCAAGGCGGTGAGAGCGCAGCAGACTTCGTTCACAAACT
>JAWWPL010000129.1:0-4417 GCA_033850605.1 Blastocatellia bacterium
AGTAGAACTCAAAGCCTTCGATCCTCCGTGTCCGATATTACCGCAAATCTTCCGTTCTGGTAAGAGCCGGCCCCCACCTGACCGTTCCGGTTACTTTCCGATCCGGCGACAACCTGAGGTAATAGCCGTTTTTGAGATGCCCTCGTATGTCGTCGAGGTGCCTCAACCTAACTCCCGCCTCCCCGCGCCATAGGTTAAAATCCATCGCGATTTACGGGGAAACGTGGCCGGTATATTGAAGCAGCCCGCGCTTCCTCGACACCCGCGCGCCTCCCGGCAACTCAATCACCCGACCTCCGCGATTTCCCATCACCAACCCTTCCAGGGCGACGATGTGGATGCGCTCCAGCCTTTTCAAATTACCGCGACAGCGATCAATCCACAGACGGAGGGCGCGACGGCGCAACGCAGAGGGCGCCGAGGCAAGCAGGTCTAACCGCAGTACGGTTCCGGCTTTCTCGTTACCGGTCGACACCGAGTCAGGCTCAAGACACAATTCAAGCAGCGTTAAGGCTCCTCCATCAAGCGCGCTGCTGTCTTCCCGCAAAAGTTCTGCTGTCCGAGCCAAACCTTGCACCAGCTTCGGATTGAAGGTCTGCATTAACGGCAGGAGCTGGCGGCGCACGCGTACCCGCGCAAACTTTTCATCCAGATTCATTTCGTCGGGACGAAACTCGACGGCCTGATACCGGCAATAGGCCTCAGTATCTGCTCGTTGGGCCCACGAGAGCAGCGGTCGCACCAGCAACATCTCACTGCCCGCCGACATGGGTCGCACTGGCTCAATTCCGCCGAGACCACTGCCGCCACTTCCCCGTAAAAGATTTAATAAAACAGTCTCAGCTTGATCGTCCATTGTGTGGGCCGTCAGGATAAATTGGGCCAGGCTGGTCCTGGCCTTTTTCGTGAGGAATTCATAGCGAGCGCGCCGCGCGGCTTGCTCCAGGTTGTCACTCGTCTTGGCGGCTCGCCGCTTAACATCAATACTGCCGATCGCGGCTTTGCGAGCAAGTCGCTTCGCCAACGACGCTACCCAATGCGCGTCAGCGTCGCTGGTCTTGCCCCGCAGACGGTGATTGAGATGGGCAACCAGGATATCGACCTTTAGCTTGCTGGACTTAATTAGCTCGTCGACCGCCAGCAATAAAGCGACAGAGTCGGCGCCACCAGACACAGCAACCACGACGTTCGCGTTAAGCAGGGGTAAATTCAATCTTTTCCACTCGCGCAGCAGCGATCGAGCGAACCGGCTGAGCGGCAGCGGGCCGCCGCGCTCTTCGGTCTTTCGCTTCCGCTTCGTTTTAGCTGCTGATTCATTCATTCTGATCACAATGATGCTGGCACAGGTCGTCGAACTCTCGCCCTTCTGGTCCTGTCTTCTCTGCGCCCTCCGCGTTCTCTGCGTCTCGGCGGTGAATATTTTTGGACGTAAACTCACCGCAGAGACGCAGAGGACGCCGAGGTGGCGCAGAGAGAATAAGAATCCGACACACTCAATTCTAGCATTCTAGTCTCGCCGCTAACTCTGTATTTGCGAATGGCCGTCGACGAACGTAAGATCAGCCCCACAGTCACCTTTTCTTGTTGTGGAACTAACCGTCGCCATCACCGGAGCATCGGGCGCGATTTACGCGCATCGCACGCTGGTTCACCTGGCGGCCAGCGGCGTGGTTGAGCGCGTTAATTTGATCGTCTCGGAT
This sequence comes from Blastocatellia bacterium, assembly GCA_033850605.1. GTDB lineage: Bacteria > Acidobacteriota > Blastocatellia > Pyrinomonadales > Pyrinomonadaceae > UBA11740. Next base: position 1,701 of record JAWWPL010000129.1, read on the forward strand.
TCCGCCAAGACGGTGGCCATGGTTGAGCTGGGCTTTGACCTGAGAAGCGACCTGAGAAGCGCCGACGAGAAGAAGATTAACGAATGGGTTGGCTTGCCGGCCGATGCGAAAATGATTCGCTGCCACCGGCTTGATAACATGGCGGCGACGCCCTCGTCAGGCTCGCATCCGCAGGCAGGAATGCTGATTGTGCCGTGTTCGATGGGCACGCTGGGCGCTATCGCGTCAGGGGCCGGCACTAATCTAATTCATCGCGCCGCGGACGTAACGCTAAAGGAAGGCCGGAAGTTGGTACTGGTACCGAGAGAGTCGCCATACAATGCAATTCATCTCGAGAATCTTTTGAAACTGGCCCGCGCCGGAGCGCAAATTCTGCCGGCGAGCCCCGGCTTCTATCATCGCCCGCAAACGATCGAAGCTCTGGTCGATCACCTGGTCTTTCGCATTCTCGACCAGTTCGCGATTCCGCATTCGACGGCGACGCGATGGAAGGGTGACGCGAAAGACGAGAGCATTTAGCCTCTGAAAAGCCCTCTCCCTTTGGGAGAGGGTTGGGTGAGGGATTTAGGCGACACCTAATACCCTCTCCCAAATGGATAGGGCGAAAAGCAGCAATCCAGTTGGACTCCTGATGATCTTAAAGAACATCGGCACAACGCTCGAGATGATCAAGATCGAGCATACTCTCTTCGCACTCCCGTTTGCTTTCCTGGGGGCGGTGCTGGCCGCCAGCGGGATACCAACCGTCGCGCAAATATTGTGGATCACATTGGCGATGGTCGGGGCGCGCTCAACCGCGATGGCTTTCAATCGGGTCGCCGACAAAGAGTACGACGCGCGAAATCCGCGCACCAGCATGCGCGCGATTCCCGCGGGCGCCCTTTCGGTCGGGTTCGTTTTAGCATTTATGATCATCGGCGCTGCCCTCTTCGTTTTTGCTGCGGCCATGCTCAATCGTCTGACGCTGCTGCTGTCGCCCATCGCGCTCGCCAGCATTGTTTTTTACTCGTACACCAAGCGATGGACTTTGTTGTCACATCTGGTGCTCGGTTGGTGTCTGGCCATAGCCCCGACAGGAGCATGGATCGCCGTGCGTGGTGCGATTGACAGTCCAATTCCACTGCTGTTATCGCTCACTGTGATGCTATGGACAGCGGGGTTTGACGTTCTTTACGCTTGTCAGGATTACGATTTCGACCGCCGGGAAGGTCTGCATTCGATTCCCGCGCGGTTTGGGATTACGAGGTCATTGTGGATTTCGCGTTCGCTGCACGTGGGCGCATTCGCGGCGCTGGTTGCGTTATACTTTGTCACGCATTTGGGGGTGTTGGCTCTGCTTGGATTAATCGCTACGGGCGCGCTACTGATTTACCAGCACACTCTGGTGCGTGCTAATGATTTGAGCAGGCTGAACGCCGCGTTCTTTACGACGAATGCTTTTGTGAGCGTGATATTGTTTGTAACCTTCGGCGGTGCAGTTTTTTGGAAACCTTGATGGAGAATTGTAACATGAGTGCAACTCTCGATATTTCTGTTACTGAGCCGGTCGTCGTTCATTTCGAGCCCTCAAAGTTGCGAATGAACGACGAGGAATTCTTTCAATTCTGTCAGCTCAATCCCGAACTCCGAATTGAGCGGACCAGCGGAGGAGATATTATCGTCATGGCTCCGACAGGCGGAAAAACTGGACGGCGAAACGCAAGGATTGTCGCTGCTTTCGTAAACTGGGCCTAAAAAGTGGGCAACGGACATTTCTTTGTTTCGTCGACTGAGTTCATACTTCCCAACGGCGCTGATCGCGCACCCGACCTAAGTTGGATAAGAAACGACCGCTGGCTTGCGCTTACCGAAAAGCAACAAGAGCAATTTCCGCCGCTTTGTCCGGACTTTGTTGTGGAACTTAGATCACCTACAGATCGGCTGGAAGACCTAAAGACAAAGATGGAAGAATACGTTGCGAATGGGGCCGAACTTGGTTGGTTAATCGATCCTTTAGAGCGAAGAGTTCATACTTATCGTGCCGGCAGGCCGGTGGAAGTTCTTAATGATCCGGAAATAGTTTCCGGAGAACCTTTTCTGACGGGATTTGATTTAGACGTTCAAGTACTTTGGGACTAGTTTTTATCAGTGAATTAGATTATGAGTTTTTCACACGACATCCGACTTAATGACATTAGCGCGAAAGTTAATAACGGCGAACGTCTCTCTTTCGAAGACGGCGTATCCCTCTTTGCCACAGACGATCTCAACGCACTGGGTAAACTTGCCGATACCGTGCGGCGCCGAAAACATGGGCGGACTACGTACTTCAACGTCAATCGTCATTTCAATCCGACAAACGTCTGTTACGTCGATTGCAAGTTCTGCGGTTTCTTTCGCACGCCGCGCCAGCCCGACGCCTACACTCATAACATCGAAGATTCTTTGCGCATCGCGGGACAGGCCGTGGCCGAAGGCGCGACTGAACTGCACATTACCGGCGGCTTGAACACTAAACTGCCTTTCAGCTATTTCACCGACTTACTCTCGGCTTTAAAGCAGACCTATCCACAGCTTCATTTGAAAGCGTTTACGATGGTCGAGCTGGATCATTTCGCCTCCTTCTACAAGATGAAAGACGAAGACGTGATCCAGCAGTTGCACGACGCGGGACTGGATTCATGTCCGGGCGGCGGCGCCGAGATTTTTCGCGAGCCCACCCGCTCAATGATCTGCGC
>JAWWPL010000205.1:0-5714 GCA_033850605.1 Blastocatellia bacterium
GTCTGCCATTCGGAGGCATCAAGCACTCGGGTTACGGTAGGGAACTTGGGGTGTTTGGGATTCGCGAGTTCGTGAATATTAAGACTGTTTGGATTAAGTAACGCCAGGCACCAGCCGTCTGAAGGCGGCTGATCCAACCTGGAATCGTACTCAAGCTTTGCAGTCTTAAACTGCATCAGAGCGGAATCCAGACTTTGTTGATTTCCGATCCTTCTCGTTTTGTAGGAGTTCTTCCTTCCGCTTCAATCCCCAGCGGTATCCGCCCAATGCTTTATCTTCGCGAATAACACGATGACAGGGAATCACCAGCGCTACGTGATTGCCGGCGCAGGCGCCCGCGACCGCGCGCACGGCTTTCGGACGGCCTATCGCATTAGCGATCTCCTGGTACGAACGCGTCGCTCCCAGAGGAATGCGCTGCAACTCTTCCCACACGCGCCATTGGAATGCGGTCGCCTGGATATCGAGAGGCAACTCGATGCGAGGACTCTTGCCGCCCAGATGCTCGAGTACTTTGCTAAGCCAGAGATTCAACGAAGGACTAATGACCATATCGCGGGAATCAATCGATGCGTTGGGATACTCCGCGAACAGCGCCGCGCTAAGTTCAGAATCTGAATCGCCCAGTGCGACCGAGCAGACACCGCGCTCAGTTGCGGCCACGAGCACGCGACCGAGTGAACAGGCTGCGATTGTGTAGATGATGCGCATTCCCAGTCCACCGCGGCCATACGTCGCCGGCGTCATGCCGAGTCGCGCGGATGACTTCTCGTAAAGACCACGGCTCGATCCGTAACCAGCGTCATACATAGCCTCTGTCACCGATGCGCCACCCTGAACACCTGCTTTAAACTGGTTCAGCCGGCGCGATTCCGCGTACTGCCGAGGCGTGATGCCCATTACATTTTTAAATGTTCGTTGCAGGTGATGCGCGCTCACTCCGGTCTCGCTGCTTAGTGTTTTCAGTGTTAGTGGCTCTTCGTCGTGCTCGTCGATCGCATGACAAATGCGTCGCACCAGCCCGATCTGCGGATCGTCTGCCTGGACGCGCCGCGGATGGCACCGCCGGCAGGCACGAAAGCCGGCCTGCTCGGCGGCTTCAGGGACCTGGAAGAAGCGAACCTGTTCGCGTCTGGGCCGTCGCGCCGGACACGAGGGCCGGCAGTAAATTCCGGTCGAGCGCACCGCAAAGACAAAACTGCCATCCCGCGAAGCATCGCGCGACAATACAGCGTTCCAAAGTTCGGGATTGTTCATTACCGTGGTCATGTTGGTTGATGTCTGTAACATGTTACTTCACCTCGTTCAGATTTGATGAGGCGATAATAGAGGAGTGGGGCCGCGGCCATCTATCCGAAGTTTGCGGTCAAACTCCAACTGACTTGGCCGGCCTTATGTGGCGCACTGGCGAAGTGACGAATTGTGTATAGGCAGAAAGCGCTGAAGGCCCGGGGTGCCCTATTTGAAACCCTCATGGGAGTTAAGACGATCCACGAAGCCACACGAAACGTTATTTCGTGCCCATTTCGTGTGATTTCGTGGAATGTTCTTGCCCAGGGAAAGACAACACGAAATCAAACTAGACCGAACGCGCCGACGGTTTTTTTGCGCTTCGCGCTCAATGCGGACAGGATGTCCGCGCTCCTAATCAATCGTAAGTGCCTCTTGCACCAGGCGCGCCTGCTCTTCTGTGTGAATAGCATAGCTGCCCGTGGCTGGACTGGCTGACGCCGCGCGGCCTACATAACGAGGCCGCTCACAACGTGGCAGCAGGTTTTCCAGGCGCGATTCCATGAATGTCCAGCCGCCCATGTTCTTCGGCTCTTCCTGGCACCACACCAATTCTTTCGCGTTCGGATAACCGGCGAGTAATTCGGTCAGAGACTTTTGCGGGAACGGATAGAACTGTTCGCAGCGAACGATGGCGACGCGACTCTCCGCTGCGTTATCTGAGCCCTCCCTCACGGTTGGGCTAGTGAACCGTGACTTCTTACGGGCTTCGTTCAGATCGTAAAAGACTTTGCCGCTGCAAAGAACGACGCGCTCAACGCGCACGGGATCGGTTACGTCCGCGTCATTGATCAGTGGGCGAAAGCCGCCGCTCGTCAGTTCATCAAGCGCAGACCCGGCCGCGGGCAAACGCAAAAGGCTCTTCGGAGTCATGACGACCAGCGGTCTTTCGAACCCTGATCGAACCTGCCGCCGCAGCAAATGAAAATACTGGGCCGGCGAAGTCGGGTAGCAAACCTGTAGATTATTTTCTGCGCAAAGCTGCAGGAAACGTTCTAGCCGTGCGCTGGAATGTTCCGGTCCCTGGCCTTCATAGCCGTGCGGCAAAAGCATTGTCAGACGCGAGGTCTGTTGCCACTTGTCCTCGCTGGCCGCCACGTATTGGTCGATGATCGATTGGGCCACATTGTTGAAATCGCCGAACTGCGCTTCCCACATCACCAGTGCGTCTGCGTTAACTACCGAATAGCCGTATTCAAAGCCAAGCACACCGGCCTCTGAAAGGGAACTGTCGAAAACTTCAAAGCGACCCCGCGGCGTGTTTGTCGAACGCAGCTCCGCCAGCGGCGCCCAGGCCCGGCCCGTCTGAGTGTCGTAGAGCACAGCGTGGCGTTGGCTGAACGTGCCGCGGCCGGAATCCTGACCACTTAAGCGTACGCGTGTGCCCTCCAAAGCCAGCGATCCGAAGGCAATAGCTTCCGCGAAAGCCCAATCCATTGGCAGGGCGCCTTCGCCCATCTTCAAACGCCGCGCCAGTTGACTCACCATTTTGGGGTTCAAATTGAATCCGTCGGGCACGACTGAAATCTGACGAGCAATGTTCTTAATGACATCAGCAGAGATCGCAGTATCGATTACTTCTGAGCCATCAAGTTCTATTACGGCCGGCAGGTGCGTATCCGCGATCTTCTGGGTGGCAGCGATCTCCTTAGCTCGTGCCAACGCTTCTTCAAAACGCCGATTGCGCTCTTCGATTAGTTGAGCGACGCCGGCTTCGTCGATCACTCCTTCGCGTACGAGCCGCTTCGCATATAACGTCCGCACGCCGGGATGGGCTTTGACGCGTTGATACATCAACGGTTGGGTATAGCTCGGCTCGTCGGCTTCGTTGTGACCCAGACGGCGAAATCCGACTACGTCGAGCACGACATCTTTTTTGTAGTTCTGTCGATAGTCGAGCGCGATTCGCAGCGTGCGATAGGCAGCTTCGGGATCGTCACCGTTAATATGAAAGATAGGCGACTGGGTCATGCGCGCGACATCGGTCGAGTAGATCGACGAGCGACCCTCTTCCGGCGAAGTCGTGAAGCCAATCTGATTATTAATGATGATGTGAATTGTGCCGCCCGTGCGATAGCCGCGCAATTGAGCGAGCTGCAGAGTCTCCATAACGATACCTTGCCCGGCGAACGCGGCGTCTCCGTGCAACAGCACCGGCAGTGCGTGACTCATCGCCTGATCGCGGGTGATATCGCTTTCGGTCATCACGTCCTGCGTCGCGCGAGTCATGCCTTCGACCACTGGATCAACCGCTTCAAGATGGCTGGGATTAGGCGAAAGAGTTAGCTTCACCTTACGGCCGCTGGGTGTTTCGCGCTCGCCCTCGGCGCCCTGGTGATACTTCACATCGCCCTCGTCCGCCGGGAAGGATGGATGCACAGAGCCTTCAAAGGCCGTGAAGATTCGCTCGCAGAAATTTCCGATGACATTGGCCAGGACATTCAAGCGGCCGCGATGGGCCATGCCCATCTTGATATCTTCAACGCCCAACTCGCCGGCCCGCTCGATCAACTGATCGAGCAGCGGAATAATTGTCTCGCAGCCTTCAATCGAAAAGCGTTTCTGGCCCAGGAACTTCGTGTTCAGAAAACGTTCGAACTGTTCGGCGGAAATCAATTTCCAGAGGATACGTTTCTTAACTTCCACGTCAATCGGCTCAGGCCGGACGAATTCGCGGCGAATCTGCTCGCGCAGCCAGAGTTTTTCTTCTTTGCTCTGAATGTGCCGGTACTCAGTGCCGACTTTGCCGCAGTAGGCGCGCTGCAGGATGTCCAGTATTTCGCGCAGCGTAGCTGTCTCAGTGCCTGCCAGGCCGCCGGTAAAGAACGAACGGTCGAGGTCCCAAATGGTCAGGTTGTAGGTTTCGATGTCCAACTCGGGGTGATAAAGCAACGGCAATGCGTGCAGCGGATCGATGTCGGCCATTAAGTGGCCGCGCACGCGATAAGCATTTATCAACTCCATGACGCGGCCCTGGCGAATCGATTGCGCGTGCGTCTGATCGGCGCCCATGAAGAGAGGGTTAAGATCGACATTCCAGCGCAACGGTGCGTACGGAATTCCGAGATCAGAAAAAATCTCGTCATAGAACTTGTCTTTACCCAGCAATAATTCATGAATGCGGGCAAGAAAGGCGCCGGACTCGGCTCCCTGAATGATCCGATGATCGTAGGTGCTGCTGATCGTGATGGCTTTGCTGATGCCCAGTTGCGGCAGGATTGCGGGCGCCATGGATTGATACTCGGCCGGATATTCGATCGCTCCGGTAGCCACGATAAGTGACTGCCCCGGCATTAAACGCGGCGTGGAGGCCACCGTGCCAATCGTTCCGGGGTTGGTGAGCGAGAGGGTCGTGCCCTGAAAGTCCGTCACCTGCAATTTGCCCCCGCGCGCGCGCGTAACTATGTCGTCATAAGCGGTCAGAAATTCCGAAAAGCCGAGCTTGTTTGCATTCTTGATATTGGGAACCAGCAGACTGCGGGTTCCATCCTTCTTTTCCAGATCGATCGCTATGCCGAGGTTTACCGATTCGCGTTTGACTCGTGAGGGTTGCTCCTCGATAACTTCAAAGCCGTCGTTGAGTTGAGGAAACTCTTCGATCGCGCGCAGGATCGCATAGGCGATCAGGTGCGTATAGGAAGCCCTACGGCGATCGTTTTCTTCCAGATGACGGTTAATGATCCGGCGGTTCTCGTCGAGGAGCTTCACCGGAATACGACGCTGCGAAGTTGCGGTGGGAACCGAGAGGCTCGCTTCCATGTTCTGGACAATTTTCAGAGCGGCGCCGCGAATAGGGATCGCTTGCGCTTTCGCTTCAGCAGCCACAGGCGCTTGAGGAGTCTTCGGCTGGGCGGTTTTTTTGGCAGGCGCGACTGCTGTTCCGGCCTGACGGTTATCAGGTTTGGCCACTTCGCCGCTGCCATCAGCCTGTGGCAGGGTCGTAGCTTTACCGTCGCCGGGAGCCGGCGAGACACCATTTGATCCGGCAAGCTCTTCAAAATAAGTCCGCCAGGATTCATCAACCTGCGCCGGATCGGTACGCCAACGCGCCAGCAAGCCCTCGACATAAGTTGCATTGGCGCCGAAGTTTTCGGCAATAGTCTCAGATAAATCGGTTCGCGTTTGCTCTTCAGCCAAGGAATTTCACCTCACCCATAGGCGGCACGATTGCGCGTGTTAATAATTGATTGGTTTGGTCGTTCGTTATGCCAATAGGTTAGCACCTTCCGTTTCTGTTTGCATCCGCGTTTAGTGGCACAGACTTTAGTCTGTGATTGCGTTTAAGCATCTTCGGATCACAGTAGTGTCCGCGAGCCAGGAGATGAGGTCAGTACCGAGAGCGGTAGCGACCTCGTCTCAACTCTACACACGGTGCGAGATCGCGAGGAGAAGACCCGGTCGCTACCGCTCCCGGTACTGACCTC
>JAWWPL010000225.1:0-3957 GCA_033850605.1 Blastocatellia bacterium
GTTGAAATTTTATCTCCATTCAAAACCCAGGGTGTTACCCTGGGCTAAATTATCGAACGCCTTCGGCGTTTGGCGGACGCAACGGTGCTCACAAACCTCTCGCTCCTACGGAGCGATAACAAAATCAGTTCGCAACGTTTCCAAATATGACTGCGCCAACTCATTCTTTGAACTGAGAAATCCTGCGGGTGTCTCCAGCAGAACGATTCGCCCGGCGTCCATCAACGCTATCCGTGACCCGAGCATTAAGGCTTCGCGAACGTCGTGCGTTACGAAGATCACCGTCTTGCTGAGACTCGACTTTAGTTCCGCAAACTCTTTTTGAAGCGAAGATCGCGTCAGCGGATCGAGCGCGCCGAACGGTTCGTCCATCAGCAGCAAAGGCGGATCTGCAGCCAGCGCGCGAGCCACGCCGACGCGCTGACGTTGTCCGCCGGAAAGCTCACGCGGGTAACGGTCCGCGAATTTATTGGCCTCCAGACCAATTAAAGAAAGCAGTTCGCCCACGCGTTGGTCCACGCGTGATTCATCCCAGTCTTCCAGATGAGGAACCAACGCCACGTTCTGCTTAACCGTGAAATGCGGAAACAGCCCTGCTTCCTGAATCACATAACCGGTGCGGCGGCGCAGACGGATCACATCCCATTCAGTGGTGGCTTTTCCTTCTACTAAAACGTTGCCTGAGGTAGGCGTCAGCAGACGGTTCACCAGCCTGAGCGTGGTTGTCTTGCCACAGCCCGACTCTCCCAGCAACACCAGGGTTTCGCCCTGCTCAACTCGCAGACTGAGACGATCGATGATCGGCCGGCTGCCGTTCACGGCGAAACTTACTTCGCGGAATTCGACGAGGGGTTCCCGTTTGTCCTGATTAAGCATCTGAGTCCCGCGAGTCTATCAAAAAACTCTCTGCGCCGCCTCTGTGCTCTCTGTGTCTCTGTGGTGAGTCCTATTCGCGACTGATTCGACCACAGAGACACGGAGATCACACGGAGTCACACAAGGAGACTCGCCTGCGAGGCCGCGGCGATGCTAGAGTTACACCTCAATTCGGAGCCCTTTCATGAGTCAAATCGATCATATCCATGCGCGCGAGATTCTTGACTCGCGCGGCAATCCGACAGTCGAGGCCGACGTCACTTTAGTTAATGGCGTTACGGGTCGCGCGGCCGTCCCCTCTGGAGCATCCACCGGCGCACACGAAGCGGTTGAATTGCGCGACGACGATCCGAAACGTTACGCGGGTAAGGGCGTTCTGAAAGCCGTCCAAAATGTTAATGACGTGATCGCGCCCAAGCTAAGAGGAATGGATGCGCTCGATCAGACCGCGGTTGATCGCCGGTTGATTGACCTTGACGGCACGCCGAACAAATCGAACCTGGGCGCTAATGCTCTGCTTGCTGTTTCAATGGCCACCGCTCGCGCGGCGGCGAATTATCAGAATCAGCCGCTTTACCGCTATCTCGGGGGATCGAACGCGAACACCCTCCCGGTTCCGATGATGAACATCATCAACGGCGGCGCCCACGCGGACAATAACGTCGACTTCCAGGAATTTATGATCGTGCCCGTCGGCGCCGACAGCTTTCGCGAGGCGTTGCGCATGGGCGCAGAAATTTTTCACACGCTGAAATCTGTCCTGAAGAAAAAAGGCTACGCGACCAGCGTCGGCGACGAAGGAGGATTTGCGCCGAACCTGAAATCAAATGAAGAGGCGATTGAAACTATTCTGGAAGCGATTACGCAGGCGGGCTACCGGGTTGTCGCTGATGTTCTGCTGGCGCTCGATCCTGCGGCCAGCGAGTTTTACGAAGGAGACTCGTACGTTTTCAAGAAGTCTGATGGTCGCCGGCTTTCGAGCGATCAGATGGCTTCCTTCTGGCAGGACTGGGCCGGCAAGTACCCCATCATTTCGATTGAAGACGGCATGGCGGAAAACGATTGGGAAGGATGGAAGACTCTGACTGGAGCGATTGGCCGAAGCGTCCAACTTGTCGGCGACGATCTCTTTGTCACGAATACGAAGTTTCTGCGTGAGGGAATTGAGCTGGGGGTCGCAAATTCGATTTTGATCAAGGTCAACCAGATTGGCACTCTCAGCGAGACGCTGGACTGTATCGAGCTCGCCAGGTCGAACAACCGGACAGCGATCATTTCCCATCGCTCAGGTGAAACCGAAGATGCCTTTATCGCCGATCTGGCAGTAGCCACGAACGCCGGCCAGATCAAGACCGGCTCGCTTTCGCGATCCGATCGCATCGCGAAATACAATCAGCTCCTGCGCATTGAAGAAGAACTGGGAGACGCAGCCGTCTATCCGGGCCGGTCGGCTTTTCTTCAAACGACAAACTGAAATCTTCTTTTTCGTGATTGTTCGTGTGGCTTCGTGGATCGCCTTAGTCTTTGACTTGTTGGAGAGTGCCCGATGAATTTGACAGACGTTCGAAACCTTTTTGATTACACAGAATGGGCCAATCGCCTGGCGCTGAACGCTGCGGCCGGGCTGACGGAAGAGAATCTGCGGCGAGACTTCAATATTAGTCATAGTTCGATCCTGGGCACACTTGTGCACATGGCCGGAGCAGAATGGATTTGGCTCGAGCGTTGGCACGGAAATTCGCCCCCGAAGAAAGAAGCCTGGTCGCTTTGGACAAATGAGGCCTGCCCTGATTTGAAAACCTTGAACCAGCGTTGGCGCGACGTCGTCGATCGACGCGTACGCTTCATCTCGGAAATTGATGAAGCGCGGCTGATGTCTGAACTGCCATTCAAACTCCTCAGCGGTGATCCCAGTTCCCTTCCGCTGATCGATCAAATGCATCACGTCGCGAATCACGCGACGATGCACCGCGGCCAGGTGGTGGGAATGATTCGTCAAATGGGACTGGCGCCGCCGTCTACTGATCTGCTCTTTTACTTGCGGAGCGACATACCCGCGTGAGTTAGCGGCGACCTGCGTAATGAAGTCAGTACCACCTGCGTGAGCAGGTGGGTCGCGCGGTCAACTCGGGGTTGAGCGATTGATCCACCCGCTGACGAGGGCGGTACCGACTTCATGTTGCCGGGCTCTCTGGCAATTCCAAGTGGATTCTGGCTCAGGTGATTAATTCGTCAATGACCGACTCCTGGGAATGCGGCGATTACTCAATCAGCACCGACCGCGCGCGGCTGAATCTCGATCTGATTCATGACTTTCTGTCGCACCACACCTACTGGGCGACCGGGCGGAGCCTGGAAGTGGTCCAGCGTTCGATCGAGAACTCGCTGCCTTTCGGCATCTATCAGGGAAATGATCAGGTCGGATTCGCGCGTGTGGTCACAGATTATGCGACCTTCGCCTGGATAGCCGACGTGTTTGTCCTGCCCCAGCATCGTGGGCGCGGACTGGCAAAGTGGCTGATGGAAGTGATGCTCGATCACCCAAAGCTACAGGGTTTCCGGCGTTGGGTTCTATCGACAAAAGATGCGCATGGTGTCTATGAACGATTTGGCTTCATCAAGCTCCACCGGCCAGACCGCTGGATGGAGCGCCCGGATCCGAATATGAAAGAGAGTCCGGATTATTGGAAGACGTAGTGGCACAGACTTCGGTCTGTGATCTGACTCCAGAAGGCGAATCAAATTAAGGAAGCGCTGATCGAGTCCAGACTCACGGTCATTACCGCGAAGCGGTTTAGCAACACAGCCCAGGGTTGTCGGGCTTCGCGGCTACCCTGGGAACCGGGTCTTAAGGATCGCAACCCACGGGGTTGTGTCAGTCCTTGAATCCAAAGAGTGTTGGCATTCGGTTCAAAGTTTCGGTTTGACCGGCCTCGTTTGATTCGTGTATGAGACGCAACCCCGTTGGGGTTGTCCCATTTCTACAACTCGATCCCAGGGTAGCCGCGCAGCGCGGCAACCGTGGGCTGATTTGCATAACCGCTTCGCGGTTGGAAGAACTCTTAATCAAAGCTCTCCTTA
>JAWWPL010000253.1:0-21198 GCA_033850605.1 Blastocatellia bacterium
TGCGCGTGACGGTCAGCGAAAAGAAAGACGGATACAACACGGCCATCTGGAGCGTCTCTCCGGTAACCGGCGAAACGCACCAACTGACCAGCGGTCCCAGAGACTCGACGCCGCGCTGGTCGCCCGACGGCAAATCCCTCCTCTTCGTGCGGGTTACTGAGAAAGATGGCAAGCCCGACTTGCCGCAGCTTTTCCTGCTGCCGATGGCCGGAGGCGATTCGTTTCAGCTTACGACCATGACCCGCGGAGCAGGCGCGCCGCAATGGTCTCCGGACGGCAAGATGATTGCATTCGGCAACGGCGCCAATCCCGAAGACTTGGCCAAGGCGGCGCGAAATCAACCTTCACCGAGTGCTTCTCCTACCCCGACTCCGGCGGACGCTAAGAAACCGGAAGAACCGCGCGAGAGTGATGTGCGGGTGATCACGAAGGCGGTGTATCGATTCAACGGCGCGGGCTATACGGATCCAAAGCACCCAAATCACATCTGGGTGATGACCGTCCCCAAAACCAACGACGAGAAAGTCACACCCAAACAAATCACGAGCGGGCGTTTCTCGGAAGACGGCGCGACTTGGTCGAAAGACAGTTCGCAGATTTATTTCGCGTCCGATCAGATTGACGAACCTTACTATGAGCTGCCCTCGACAACTATCTATTCCATCTCAGTCAACGGTGGTTCGCCAGTCAAGCTCACTTCATTCGAAATGGAGACCAGCGCTTTTTCGCTCAGCCCGAACGGCAAACAATTCGCGTTTTATGGTTCCGTAAGTAAGCCGGTGCAATCCTATACCGAGCCCGATCTCTGGGTGATGGATATTGCGCCGAACGCGCAACCGCGAAATCTCACGCGTGATTTTGATTACGACGTTGGTTCCGGGGTCGGTGGAGACAACGGCGCGCCGCGCGGTGGTGGCAACACACCACCGATCTGGCGGGCTGATGGCCGCAGCATCGTCGCAGTCTATGCCAAGCAGGGCAAAGCAAATCTCGGCATCTTCGATGCGAACAGCGGCAAGGAAACCGACCTTACCAGCGGCAACCAGGCCGTAATGAGTTTTCGCGCCACACCCGATGCGACGAAATTCGCTTTGGTTATTTCCTCGCCGACCAGGGTGGGCGACATTTACTGGCTGGAAGGCGCGGGCAGCCAGCCGAAACAACTGACCCATCTCAATGATGAATTGTTTTCCAAGCTGAATCTGACCGAGCCGGAAGAAATCTGGTACACGAGTTTCGACGGCAAGAAAATTCACGCGTGGGTACAGAAGCCGCCTGACTTTGATGCCAATAAGAAATACCCACTCATTCTAAACATTCACGGCGGGCCGCATGCGGCGTATGGCTTTGTCTTTGATCATGAGTTTCAGTGGATGGCGGCGAAGGGCTATGTCGTGCTCTATCCAAACCCGCGTGGCAGCACCAGCTATGGTCAGGAGTTTGGGAACATCATTCAATATCACTATCCAGGTGACGACTATAAAGACTTAATGGCTGGTGTCGACGAAGTTCTCAAGCGAGGTTATATCGATGAAAAGAAGTTGGGCGTCACGGGCGGCAGCGGCGGCGGCCTCTTGACCAACTGGACCATCGGGCAGACGACGCGCTTTGCCGCGGCGGTCTCTCAACGCGACATCGCCAACTGGGCCGACTTCTGGTATGTCGCTGACTTCACGCTGTTTCAGGAGAGCTGGTTTCGCAAGCCCCCCTTCGAAGATCCTGAAGACTATAAAGCGCGTTCTCCGATCACCTACATCAACAACGTCACGACACCTTTGATGTTGATTCTGGGCGAGGCCGACTATCGCACGCCCCCGGGAGCCGGCGGCGAAGAGATGTTTCGCGCCCTGAAGTATCGCAAAATCCCCACGGTCATGGTGCGCTTTCCGAACGAGTCGCATGAACTCTCGCGCTCAGGCCAGCCGTGGCATCGCATCGAGCGCCTCCAGCACATCGTCGGCTGGTTCGATAAGTGGCTGATGGGGATGCCTAAGCCTGAGTATGACGTTGCGCAATGAGGAATCCTGTCCTCACTCAGCGCGAAGCGGGAATTGCGGCTTCGCCGCCTGATGTGCGGAAAGGCTCTGCCTTTCCGTTGCGTCCATTCACCTCAATCTCATACCTTCGAGGCACAGCCTCGAAGGTATGAGTAATAAAAGAGTACCCGGTAAGGCGAAGCCTTACCGCACATCAGGCGGCAGAGCCGCTCACAGAGAATAATCAATGTTGTTACTCTTAAGAGTCTGCTTGCTCGTTATGAGTTGAGCGTCGAACCCACCCGCTCACGCGCGCAACGCGCGCGACAATCCGATGGGAAACAAAATGCACTGGGATCGCCTACCCACGATCGACACAAACAGGATCTGTCTTCGTTGGATTTCCGAGGCGGACACGGATGCGTTCTATGCCGTCTATTCCAACCCGGAAGTGATGCGATACTGGAGCACGCCGCCGCTTGCAGATCGCGAAGCTGCAGTTAATCTCATCAAAAAAATCCAGGAAGACTGGAAGCGCCGCCTAATCTTGAAATTGGGCATAGCCCGGCGCACGGACAATAAACTTATCGGCAGCCTCACGCTCTTTAATCTGGACTTTAATCATCGCCGGGCCGAGATCGGCTATGCCCTGGGCCGCGAGCATTGGGGCCAGGGCTATATGAACGAAGCGCTTCAGGCGGTGCTTGCTTACGCGTTTGAAACGCTCGACCTCCACCGCATCGAAGCTGACATCGATCCGCGGAACATTGCTTCGATCAAAACAGTAGAGCGGTTGGGATTCAAGCGCGAAGGCTATCTGCGCGAGCGCTGGCAGATTAATGGAGAGATTCAGGACGCTTTCTTTTATGGACTACTTCGGCAGGAATGGCTGCGCCCGCGGCAAGAGCGTGTCAGAAGCCCGACCGTCAGGGAGGGCAGCACTCGCAGCACACCCGATTGACCTGATCGCAATAGTCGGTCATCACGCGCGTCGCCCTCGCTTACGCGCGGGTTTTTGACACGCATTCGAACGCGATGGCCCTCCGAACAATCAAAACTATTAATGCCACGAAATTCCGTTGACCAGTTGCCAACGGCCTTGCCGCTTTTCGAACGAGTTGCGATAAAAGTAACTGTCCGCGAATGGCACGTGCCTCAGCTGTCCCCGACTGTTCGCATGACCCGTAACTGTCCCCTTTGTAAGATCGCTGGTCACCTCGACTTTGGAATCGGTCGAAGTTAAATACTGATAACTTAGATTGCCGGTGTTATACAGCGTAAGGATATCGGGTTTCGAGAGCGATAGGCCGGCGTCACCTACGTATCGATAGTCATCCGCCAGAAGCTGATCAAGTTTCGCGACATCCTTATTAACCAGCGCGCGGCCTACATCGTTGCTCAGCTGATCCAATTCGCTCTCCGCATCAGCGCGGGTCGGGCCGGGGTTGCTACCGGGTTGAGCAGTGGTTGTAGTTTGCCCGGGAGAATCGCTGGCTCGATTTGTTTCGCCGGCTGCGCCGGGCCATTTGAGAAAAATAACCAAAGCCACCACACAAACCAATCCGATTAACGCCACGCCGGCAATCGCGAAAAGACCCCACGCTACCCGAGGGCCGCTCTGAACGCTGGTCTGCGTGGGACGCGTCTCGAATTTGAGAGTCGCTGGCTCGTCCCTGAACGGCCGCAGCACCGTGCCGTCTTCCAGGCAGTACTGGAGTGAATCAGCATACTGGCGTTTACAAGTGTCACAAATCTTCATTTGGTCATGCGTTGAGCTTTGAGAATTTCAGGCAATCCTATCATCCATTGTTTCCAAACGCCGCAGGAAACTTCAAGGTGCATCCTAAGGTTGGGTTGGGATATCATTCAGTCTCTTGCTAAGGGAAAAAACGATCCACCAAATAACACGAAGCCGCCCGAAGAAAATGAAGTGACGTTGTTTCGGGTGTTTTCGTGGATCGTTTTTCCCAAACGTAGGCAGTCATCCAAGTCTATTGGCGCGCGTATTTTTTAGTTGATACAATCCGCACCTTATGAGAGTCCCTCGGAAGCTCCGCTTTTCTTTACGCTCATTCGCAATCACGTCTATGATGCTGGCCGCTTTCGCCGCGACAGGGCGGGCACAACCAGCGGGCGGCAAGACTTCCGATGCGCCGAAAACTCCGGCAAAGACGACCACTGGCAGTCCAACGAAGACGCCTTCGAAAGGCCCTACGAAAGCGCCGTCCAGCACCAAAACCGGATCAAACAGCGGCGCCATCGCTTCAATCGATGGCAAATGGTGGACTAGTGGCAATGACTTTGGTGCGTCCGAAGTCGTGTTCACCCAAAACGGCTCGACCGTTTCCGGAGTGATCCGTTATGCCGACGGGCGCACCGGCGCCGTCAACGGTACGATGGTCGGCAAACGTCTGCAACATAGTTGGACGAACTCCAGCGGCGAAAGCGGGGCGGGATGGCTGGAGCTGAGCTGGAACAATTTTCTCGGTGGACCGTGGCACAATCAGAAAGTCCGCGATGGGTCATGGACGCTGATGCGCATCGAGGGCAAATGGTGTTTCGGCGGCAGCCGCAGTCGCGTTCGCACGGTGACTCATAACGCGCGCGGCGAGCTTTTCATGACCACGGAAGATGGATCTCAAGAGAGCGGTCGCCTGGATGGACCCTGGCTCTACCTCGAGTCTGACGGAATGACTATTAAAGGCGACACCGATTTTCGGGCCAACCGAATCAATTGGTCTTCGGGATTTTTCTGGAGCTGGTGCGGCCGGAATTAGTCTAAGTCTCAAAATGGCTGGCACAGAAGGCAACCTCTGTCGCCAAGGTCGATAACCGAAAGAAAGTAGTTTGTTTTCGGTTTTTAGTGTGACTTAGTGGATCGCTTACTTAATGGCGGACTCCATCGCCCAATGTAGCGCAAGCTGCCAGCTTGCGCCCGCCGTAGCACAGGCTGGCAGCCTGTGCTTACACAAAATCAAACTGAGCAGGATGTGCGGATCGCCGTTGATATCAACAGAACCAACTTCCCGAGGTCCGAGCATGTGTGTTGCTGAAACAGACTCGAAGATTCCAGCCGCCATCGGAAAAATAGAATCGTGTGGGCGGGATCAATAATCGCTTCCAAATGAAAACTGTCGGGCTCATCGGCGGCATCGGACCTGAGTCAACGATTGAATACTATCGTCTGATCATCGCCGGCTATCGTGAGCAGCAAGCTGACGGGAGTCAGCCATCAATCATCATCAACAGCGTCGACGTGAACCGCCTGATCGGCTGGATCACGGCGAATGAGCTGAAAGCCTTTACCGATTATCTCGTCAACGCAATAGAAAAACTCACTGACGCCGGCGTAGATTTTGGAGCGATTGCTGCCAACACTCCGCACATCGTCTTTGATGAGTTAAGACGGCGCTCATCGATTCCTCTGATTAGTATCGTCGAATCGACTCGCGACGCGGCCCTCGCGCTGGGAATGAAAAGAGTTGGATTGTTCGGCACCCGCTTTACGATGCAAGGGAGTTTCTATCCCGACGTCTTCTCGCGCGCCGGTATCAACCTCATCGTTCCGAGAAAAGATGAACAAGACTATATCCACGAGAAATATTTGGGCGAGTTACTCAAAGATGTCTTCCTGCCCGAGACCCACGATCGCCTACTCACTATCGTCGACCAAATGAAAGAGCGTGAGGGTATTGAAGGTCTGATCCTCGGCGGGACTGAGCTGCCGTTGATCCTCCGCGAAGTTGAGCACAATGGAGTGCCCTTCCTGGATACAACCAAAATCCATGTCAACAGAATCGTCGCCGAATTGCTGAGCGACTGATCTGAGGTCAGTAAAGGGAGCGCGGACATCCTGACCGCCAGCGGGCGCAGCCCGCTCCAGCTTTCCGCCGATAAACTTCTTTTCAAAAAGAGAGTTCGCGCTGCGCGCTCAGGCGGACAGTATGTCCGCGCTCCCTACTTCACTCTAAACCTTGACCCGTATTTTGTAGTAAACTCTCGCCACCCAGCCAGCTAAGGAGACCTCAGGATGAAACATTTCAAATTACCAGCGGCCGGCCTGGCCGTATTAATCAGTTTTGTCATCAATGCCTCAGCTCAGAATGGGCCGCCCAAGGCTCCGGTACATGAGGTAACAGACACGTATTTCGGTCAGACGGTGATCGATCCCTATCGATGGATGGAAGACGCCAAAAGCCCGGAAACCGCGGCTTGGATGAAAGGCCAGGCTGATTACTCGCGGGCTTATCTGGATCGTCTGCCGATGCGTGCACAGCTGTTGAAGCGTCTCGAGGAGTTGAGTGAGACAGGCATCCGGGTCTCGGGAATTCAACGTGCCGCTAATCTTTATTTTTATTACCGGCAGGCGCCGGGCGAAAACGATCGCCGGCTCTATGTGCGCGACGGGTTCAAGGGCGCGGAGCACCTGCTGATCGATCCCGAAAAGCTTTCATCTCCAGGCAAGCGTTACTCGATAGATTCTTATAGCCCTTCCTTTGACGGGAAATATGTCTCATACACAGTCTCGCTTGGCGGCTCGGAGAACGGCGAGATGCGGGTGGTCGAAACCAGCACGGGCCGCGATTTAGGCGAGCGCATCGATCGCGCGCGTTTTGGCGCGGGGGCTTGGATGCCTGATGGGAGATCATTTCTCTACAACCGGCTGCAAAAGCTTGCCGAAGGAGCGCCGCCAACCGATCTCTACCAAAAGAGCCGCGTTTATCTGCACGTCCTGGGCGCAAATCCGGACGCCGACCGAGTCGTCTTTGGTTACGAAGTAGATCCAAACATTAAGTTGGGACCCCCGCCGCTCCCAATCGCCGTTGTTCCGGTTAACACGAAATATGTCTTCGCCCTAGTGAATTACGGGGTCTCGCCTAATTCCGAATATTACGTGACCACCGTCGATAAGGTGACTCAAACGCCGATTCCATGGCGCAGGATCGCTTCGCTTGAGGACGATATCGCAGGCATAGACATCCATGGCGATGACTTGTATCTAAACACTTACCGAAATACCCCGCGCTTCAAAGTGATTCATATCAACCTGGCTCAGCCTGACATCACCAAAGCGGAAACGGTTTTTCCGGCAAGCGAGGCTGTTGTCACCTTTATCGGAACCGCAAAAGACGCGCTTTATGTGCAAACCCTCGATGGCGGAGTGGGCAAGCTCTGGCGGGTGGATTACAAAGGGGCCTCGCCGCAAGCGATCAAGTTGCCATACGACGGCACGGCGTTTATCGGCTGGACGGATTCGCAAACTGAAGGGCTCTTGTTTGGCTTGACCTCCTGGACTAAGTCGACGGCGTACTTCGCTTACAATCCCAAAACGCAGACGGCCACTGATTCGACGCTCGTTCCACCAATTCCGATTGACCTGTCGGGTATTGAGAGTACTTCAGTAAAAGTAAAGAGCTATGACGGCGCGATGGTTCCGCTGGTGATTCTTTACCAGCGAGGGTTGAAGCGTGACGGGACTAATCCCACGCTGCTCGAAGGGTACGGCGCCTATGGCATTGTTAACACCGAACCGTTTTTTGCTTCGAATTTCCTGCCATGGCTCGAGCGCGGCGGCGTGATAGCCCTTGCGGGCGTGCGCGGCGGCGGCGAATACGGCGAAGACTGGCACCTGGCTGGGAAGGAAAAAACCAAGCCGAATACCTGGAAAGATTTTATCGCGTGTGCTGAGTATCTGGTGAGCGCGAAATACACCAGCCCGGCCCACCTTGCCGGACAGGGTGGAAGTGCCGGCGGCATCCTGATTGGAAATTCGATCGTCGACCGGCCCGACTTATTCGGCGCGGCAATAGATCAGGTGGGTGACAATAATGCCCTGCGATTTGAAATCACCTCGAATGGCGTACCCAATATTCCGGAGTTTGGCTCGGTTACGACCGAGGAAGGTTTCCGAGCGCTCCTGGCAATGGACGCTTACCAGAAAGTGAAAGATGGAGTGAAATATCCGGCCGTATTATTGACCACCGGAATTAACGACCCGCGGGTCGAACCCTGGATGTCTGCGAAAATGGCCGCGCGCCTGCAAGCGGCGACCACCAGCAACAAGCCTGTACTGCTGCGAATTGATTATGACGCCGGTCATGGCTTCGGCTCGACCAAACGTCAACGCAACGAACAAGCTGCCGATATCTACGCTTTTCTGTTTCAGCAACTCGGCAGCAAATAGATAGATCGAGCAGCTCACGATCCGAAATCAGTCTTATAAGGAGATACTTCCGTGAAGTGCATCAACCAATCGGCGCGGCAGCGACAAGTACTGGCTTCCTGCCTGACGGCGCTGATCGCTCTCACCGGCGGATCGGCGTCAGCTCAGGAACCATCGAAGCACCAAGCAGAAGATGTCTTGCGGGTGAACACGGAGTTGGTACAGACGGCGATCACAGTGGTTGATAAAAACGGGCGCTTCGTGGACGGCCTGGATCGCGCTCAGTTCGAATTGACAGTGGATGGCAAGCCTCGGCCCATTAGCTTCCTTGAACGCGTCACCGCCGGCAGTGCCAGAGAAGCGGAACTCGCCGGTCGCAATGATCCTGCAGCCGCGCCCACCAACGCGCCCGCCAGTCCTCCGTCGGTGCGGGGCCGCAACATCGTTTTCTTTATTGACGACCTGCACCTCTCTCCCGACAGCATGAATCGCACCAAGCAAATGCTGCGGCGCTTTCTCGACAGCGAGATGAATTCAAGGGACTCTGTCGCGATTGCTTCTCCCAGCGGACAGATCGGATTCCTGCAACAGTACACGAACAACAAGCAGGTGTTGGATGCCGCGATGGCGCGGCTCAATCCGCGTCCTTACGACGTGCGAGGTTATGGCACCGGCAGTACGAAGATGACAGAGTATCTGGCCCTCAGCATTGAGAACTCAAAATCTGACAACAAGGTGATGGCTTTCTATATCGGAGAATGCCTCAGGCAGAACCTTCCGCCGAAGAACACTCCCGCCTATCAGCAGTTGGTTCAGGCCCTGAAGGTCACCTGCGAAAACCAGGTCAAGAACAGCGCGCGCGCTGTGTTAATGCAAGCCGGCTCGATCACTCGGAATACCTATGTATCGCTCGAAGCACTGATGCGCTCATCCGCGCGCGCGCCGGGACGAAAACTTGCTTTCTTTGTGTCTGATGGTTTTCTCATGGACACGGGACCACAAGGCCCGAACCTGCGCGACAAACTGGACCGGATCATAGATGCCGCGACTCGCGCGGGCGTGGTGATCTACACCATCGACGCACGCGGTTTGAGTGCCGGGATGGTTCCGGATGCCGCCAACAGCAGGCCCCAGGTCGGTTCCGGAGACCCGGGCGTAGACATGGCAATGGTTGGCGAGGTGGCTGCGAATCAGGATGCAATGAACGCCTTGGCCGGGGATACGGGCGGCCGAGCGTTGCGCAACCAGAACTACTTTGACCGCTGGGTTTCGCATGTTCTGGACGAGACTTCGAATTATTATCTGCTCGCTTGGCGCCCCGATAGAGAAGAAGAGAAGGCGCCGAAGTTCCGGCACGTTAAGGTAACGGTCGCCGGCCATCCTGAACTTACTGCGCGTGTTCCGCGCGGTTATGTGGAAGGACCACAGCCGCCCAGTGAAACCGCGGACGCCGCGACCTCAGAAAAGCCTACGGCAAACCAGAAGGTGAAGACGCCGGAGACCGAGATATCGGCTGCGCTCAGCGATTATTATCCAAACGGTGCTCTACCAACGATGCTGTCGTTGACTTATCTAAACACGCCGAGCAATCAAACCGTTTTGACTTCGTCAATCCAGATCGCGAATCGTGGTTTGAACTACGGCACTGACGGAAAGCAGCCGGCTGCTATCAAGCTCGCCGGCGTAATATTGAACGACAAGGGAAAGATTGCTTCCAGTTTCAAGAACCAATTGAACGTCAATCCGGTCACTGGGAGGGAGTCTGATGCTTCCGGCGTCATTTACAACGAGCACACGCCGCTGGCGCCGGGGATCTATCAAGTACGAGTGGCAGCGCGCGATGAAAAGAGCGGGCATGTCGGCAGCGCAATGCAGTTCGTCGTGATTCCCGATCTCGCCACACGACAATTGACCACCAGCAGCGTATTGTTGGGCGGCCAGGTGCTGGAGAACGCCAGGAGCAAGGAGGCCAGTCCGCAGATTCAGCTCAGCGTGGATCATCGCTTTTCACGTCTGGCGCGGCTGGGTTACTGGATGTTTATCTACAATGCCAAACGTGACGCGGCGGGCGCGCCCAGCTTGACCACCCAGACGCACGTGCTTCGTGATGGACAGGTAATGCTGACATCACCACAACGTAAATTGAATCAGGGTGGACCTGATCCTGACAGGATTCCGTTCGGAGAAGAAATGGCCCTTAAGACTCTGTCGCCAGGCAGATACGACTTGCGTGTAACGGTGACCGACAGTATCGCCGGAACCAGCGTCACTCAGACTGTCGACTTCGAAATTCAGTAGGGCCGCATGGATTTCATTAGAGACATGGTTTAGAGGCGGGCTTCTGCCCGTCTTGGTTTCGGCGGCCGACGGCGGGCAGTAGCCCGCCTCTACACGTCTAATTCTCCTGGGAAATGACACATCGACCACTGCCAGCGCTCATCAAGTTTCTCAATCCGTACGATCGCGAAATTCAGGATCTTGCTTTGCGCCTGCGTGCGCTGGTGCTCGAAGAAATGGCGCCGTGCTATGAGAATATTTACGACGCCTATAGCGCCGTCGCGATTGGCTTCGGCACCAGCGACCGCTTGAGTGACGGAGTCTTTCACATCGCGGTTTATTCCCGGCACGTCAACCTGGGTTTCAATGACGGGGCTACGCTCGATGATCCGAAAGGGATCCTGCAAGGCGCCGGCAATCGCATTCGCCACATCACCGTCAAGACACCTGAGGATATCAAGCGACCGGAGATTCGTGCTTATATTCGGCGCGCGCGCAAGAAAGCACTCAGTGATGCGCGCAAGTTGGGCGACCCAAAGTCGAAGAAACCCGACCGCGTCATTTCAACGGTTAAAGCGGTTTATGCGAAGAAGCGCCGGCCGAAGTGAGTTCAGGTTTCAGAAGGTTCTGATAGGCCCGACGGGCCGTCATGTAATAGCCCCGACCGTGAGGTCGGGGGGTGAAAGTTACCAGAAAACCATTTGAGGCCCGGAGGGCCGAAACGCGCGATGTTCATGCCGGTCCTTCGGACCTCGCCACAGTTTCACAAATCACTAACCACGACCTTACGGTCGCGGCTATTGCATGGCGGCCCTTCGGGCTCAAGAATCGGCGATTCAACGGTTCGGTTAACACCTTGATGAAGCAAGGTTTTAATGGGATGAAAAACTAATCAAGAGGACTAGCTCATGAACAGAATAGTTGTGGTTCTTTCTTTCGCCTTGATGATTGCCCTCGGCACAATTGCTGTCCCAGCCCAACGCCGCGTTCCCACCATCGACGATCTCCTAACCATCAAGTCCGTCGGCGGCACCCAGATATCTCCCGATGGGAAGTGGGTCGCCTACACAGTCGGATATGGTGACTTCAAGCAGGACGCTTTCATCAATCAGATTTGGCTGGCCCCGGCAGACTCAGGCAAACCATTCCAATTGACCCGCGGCGAAAAATCTTCGACCAGTCCGCGCTGGTCACCTGATGGACAATGGCTGGCCTTCCTCAGCAATCGCCTGGAAGACAAAAACCAAATCTTTGTAATCAGTCCACTCGGTGGAGAGGCGCAGCAGCTAACCAAATCTGAGACCGCGATCAGTAACTTCTCGTGGTCCGAAGATGGCAAGACCCTCGCCTACACCGCCACGGAACCCACGCCGCAACCCCTGAAAGATCGCAAAGACTATCTGGGTGATTACGACGTAGTGCGCGAAGACTACAGCTATGTGCAACTCTGGACTGTGAACGTCGCCGAAGCGATGAAGGCCCCGCTCGTGGGAAAGCAACACACCAGGAAAAAGGATTTCAGCATCGATTCGTTCTCCTGGTCGCCGGACGGGTCGAGCATAGCGTTCAGCGCCACCATAAATCCCGATTTGATTCAGGGAGTAACCTCGGACATTTACCTGCTCAAGCTCAGTAACGATTCGGTGAAGAAGATCGTTGATTTGCCTGGACCGGACAACGGTCCGCGTTTTTCTCCCGACGGCAAGCAAATAGTTTTTTCTTCGGCGATGGGAAACAAGGTTTTCTTTGCCAGCAACTCGAGACTGGCAATTGTTCCTGTCACCGGTGGAATCCCGAAGTCCCTCACCGACAGCTTCGACGAAAACCCTGGCCTGATTGAATGGAAGACTGACGGCATCTATTTTGCCGGACAACAACGAACGAATGCTCATCTATTTAGGGTTGACCCCGGAACGGGCAGGACTATCCGCGTGACAACTCCCGACAATTTGATGGCGGGATCATTTTCTTTCACTCGGGCCGGAAATCGCCTGGCTTTTGTGGCCGGCTCGCCCACCGCCATGAACGAGGTTTTCATCTCAGGAGTAAAGAACTTTGCGCCGCACAAGCTGACCGACATGACAGAGCAAGCCCGGACCTTCACTCTCGGCACTCGCGAAGTCATCTCATGGAAGAGTAACGACGGCGCCACCATCGAAGGCGTCCTGATCAAGCCGGCCAGCTTCGATGCGACCAGAAAGTATCCGCTGCTTTGCATCATTCATGGAGGACCAACCGGCGTCGATCGGCCTTTGCTGCTAACTCCCGACTCGCGCTATTATCCCGCCGACATCTGGGCCGCGCGCGGCGCGTTGATTCTTAAGGTGAACTATCGCGGCAGCGCCGGATATGGCGAAGCCTTTCGCAAACTGAACGTGCGCAACCTGGGTGTCGGAGATGCTTGGGACGTCCTCTCAGGAGTGGATTACTTAATTGGAAAGGGCTGGGTCGATAAGAAGCGGGTCGCCTGCATGGGCTGGAGCCAGGGCGGCTACATCTCGGCTTTCCTGACCACTTCGAGTGATCGCTTCGCCGCCATTTCCGTCGGCGCGGGAATCTCGAACTGGGCCACCTACTACTACAACACCGACATCACGCCCTTCACGATCAATTATCTGGGCAACGACCCCGCGGTCGATCCCGAGATTTATCAAAAGACTTCTCCCATGTCTTATATCAAGAGCGCAAAGACGCCGACCTTAATCCAACATGGGGAACTGGATCGCCGAGTGCCGATCGCCAACGCCTATGAGTTGCGCCAGGGCCTGGAAGATCGCGGCGTGAAAGTCGAGATGGTGGTCTACAAAGGCTTCGGCCACGGCATCACCAAACCAAAATCGATGCGCGCTGTCATGCAGCACAATCTCAGCTGGTTTAATCACTACATCTGGGGCGACCCGTTGCCCGACTTCACCGCACCTGACGTTCCGAAGAAGGATGCGAAGGACGAAAAGAAAGCGACCCAGAATTAGGCATCAAGCAGACTGCGAAAAGAAAGGAAACGCAATGCGAACCAAACTGAAGATTCTGAGTGTGATGCTGACCCTGCTGGCAGCAGTGCCGGTCGAGGCAGTGAAGGTCTATCGAACGAAGAGCGAAGGCCTGGCCGACGTGAAGGTGTACGTAACCAGCAGCGAAGGGCTGGCGGACTGTATCATCTATGTTACGTCGAGCGAGGGTTTGGCTGATGGCAACGCTAAATGGTACTACGTGAACAGCGAGGGTCTGGCAGACGTGAAGGTTTACTTCGCGACCAGCGAGGGTCTGGCGGACAAGAAAATTTATTTCACCAGGAGCGAAGGATTGGCCAAATGCAACGTGAACTGGAAAGGTTATAAGAAGAGTAATGCTGGCTATCTGTTTCGTAGTCTTGACGCGCTTCAGTTTTCCAGCGAAGGACTGATAAGAAGTATGATCCTGCCTCGGCAAGATTTGCTTGATAGCCTTACCGTTGAGCGTCTACTGTGAGTGCCCGGCGCCTGCGATTCTAAACAATCAACTACAGTTAAATGTCCCTCTTCCATTATCTGCACAGTTGTTACTGCAACATTGTGAGTTGGCCGTGCAAAGGGAGCTGACCGGCAAACAACTCGCCGCCGACGCAGCAGTCGGAGCGATTATCGAAGAGACCAAAGGCACGCTCACTGCGGCGGCAATGCCGAGGCGCTTCATCAAAGCTCGCCGTGATGTCTGATGCGCTTTCAGTGGGCTCGCCCGTGGCTCCTGCAACAGACTCGATTTTTCCAACTGGCTTAGCGCAAACCAAACAATTTCGTCCGCCACAGGTGTTTTCATCTCGGCCTCGAGTAGTCGAGCCATCTCTGCGATCGTAGTTTGACCATCGCAATTGGCCCAAACCAACGCGGCTGTCGAATTGAGACAATGAGCCTCGTTGTTGTTTCGGTCATAGATCAGCAGCTCGCCCGCAAGCTCTCTTGTGACAAGCTCGCTCCTCCTCCGCGCCCGTGGCAATGTCCGGGAAATTACATCCATCACGACTCTCCTTGTTCGTATGCGCAAACCCATATCTCACCCGCGAACAGGCGAAATAAGGTTCGAAAATTTTGGGGCGAATCAACTGAGGCCAGATTCCACGGCGGGTGTCCGTGGAATTTACTGTGGCTAGCTTGGAGTCCGCAGCTTATAATGGCGGCTTTAAATAAGTCAAAGTCTCGCGTTTGAGGTAACGCAAAGTGAAAGCGAAGCTGGTGCTGACGATTGTGAACTGCAAGGTGCGTTAGCTTTGCCTCAAAAGTCGATTGGTGCTTAACGAGTTTCGTGTTTAGATCCGACTCGAGATAATTGTGACTTTTGAGGCAAAGCTAGTTGCGTTACCAATAAAAGGAGAATTCTCTATGTTTGATATCCGGCGATTCGTTGTGCGCACCTGGGCAGCGGCAACACTTTTGGTTTGCGCTCTCTTGACCGCCGGGTCAGTAGCGCCGATAGCAAAGGCGCAACAATATGGCCCGAACCTCTATTCCGGCTTGCGCTGGCGGATGATTGGCCCGTTTCGTGGTGGGCGCGTCAATGCCGTCAGCGGAGTCGTGGGACAGCCGGATACTTTTTATTTCGGATCCGTGGGCGGTGGCGTTTGGAAGTCTAACAACGCCGGGCGAACCTGGACGCCTGTGTTCGACTCGGTAACTGCAGCTTCGATTGGCGCGATTGGCGTGTCGGCGTCAAATCCCAGCATCGTGTATGTCGGCACCGGCGAGCCGGACATGCGCGATTCGATTCAATTTGGCGATGGCATGTACAAATCCACTGACGCAGGCAAAACGTGGAAGCACATCGGGCTCGAGAACACGCGACAGATTGCCCGCATCATCGTCGATCCCAGGAATCCGAACGTCGTATTCGTAGCCGCGCTGGGCCACGCTTACGGGCCGAATCCGGATCGCGGCGTTTATCGTTCGCGCGATGGCGGGGCGACCTGGCAGAAAGTCCTCTTTAAGAATGACGATCTCGGTGCGATCGATCTCGCCTTTGATCCAGGCAACTCACAAATCGTTTACGCCACACTGTGGAATGTGCGCCGTCCGCCCTGGTTCATCTATGCGCCGGCGAACGGTCCGGGCGCGGGAATCTTCAAGTCAGTTGATGGCGGCGCCACGTGGAAGGAGATATCAGAAGGTATTCCAGTTGAAGGACGCGGCCACATCGGCGTGGCGCTCGCGCCGACAAATCGCAATCGCATCTATGCGGCCGTAGACGCGAAGGAAGGCGGCATTTTCAGATCAGATGACGCGGGCATGACCTGGACCAGGTTATCCGCGGACAAGCGTCTATGGGATCGTGGTTGGTACTTTGAAAAAGTTGCAGTCGATCCCAAGAATGCGGACATCGTCTATGTCAGTAACACTTCCGTCTATCGTTCGACTGATGCCGGCAAGACCTGGACGGCGATTAAGGGCGCGCCGGGCGGCGACGACTATCATCAGCTCTGGATAAACCCCGACGATCCGAAGCGAATGGTTCTGGGCAGTGATCAGGGCGGAATTGTATCGGTGGATGGCGCGATGACGTGGAGTTCCTGGTACAACCAACCCAGCGCGCAGATTTATCACGTTGCTGCCGATTATCGTTTCCCTTACTGGGTGACCGGCGCCCAACAGGACAGCGGCGCAGTCGGCACTCCTTCCCGCAGCCGCCATTCTGAAATTTCAAATCGCGATTGGGAGGGCCTGTGTTCCGGCGGTGAATCAGGTTACACGGCGCCGGATCCACTACATCCCGAGATTCTTTTTGGCGGTACGGTTTCGCGCTGTAACGTGCTGACGGGTGAAACCAGGAATGTCTCGCCTGAGCGCGGCGGCGGTCAGATGGTTTATCGACACGACTGGACCCAGCCACTGGTATTTTCGCAAGCCGATCCGCACGCGCTGTATTACGGGAATCAATTTCTCTACAAGACCACCAACGGCGGCGAGAGCTGGACTCAGATCAGCCCGGACTTGACCCGCGAAGATCCCGGTACGCCGGCGAACCTTAACGAAGCTGCCGTGGCTGACGCTCCGGCAGAGAAACGAAGAGGTGTCGTCTATACCATCGCGCCTTCACCTTTGCGCGCTTCGCTAATCTGGATTGGGACCGATGATGGATTGATCCAGTTAACGAACGACGATGGCAAGACCTGGCAGGACGTGACGCCGCCCCCACTGACCTCCTGGAGCAAGGTCGTAATGATCGAGGCCTCTCACTTTGATGTTAAGGAAGCTTACGCGGGTGTGGAGCGCCATCAACTGGAAGATTATGACCCGCACCTTTATCGCACGCGCGATGCGGGCAAGACCTGGACTGAAATAACGAAGGGACTGCCGGCGGGCATCTATGTGCAGACCGTGAAAGAAGATCCCGAGCGGGGCGGACTGCTCTTTGCCGGCACCGAACGCTCGGTCTTTGTTTCATTCGACGATGGCGACGACTGGCAGCCGCTGCAACTGAATCTGCCGCCGGCGTCAATGCGTGATCTCGCGGTGCATCGAGACGATCTAATCGTAGCCACGCACGGCCGTGGTTTCTGGGTGCTCGACGACATTACCGCGCTGCGTCAGATCGACAGTGACGTCGCGCACGCGAACGCGTATCTGTTCCGGCCCGCCGTGGCAATCAACCTGACACCGGGCAGTGACAACGGCACACCTATGCCGCGCGACGAGCCACTCGCCGAAAATCCTCCCAACGGCGCATTGATTGATTATTATTTGAAATCGAAGGTTGCGAGTGTGGTAACGCTCGAGATTCTGGATCCGGCGGGCGAGGTGATTCGTCGTTACGCCAGCGACGACAAGGTGACTCCGGTCAATCCGGATACTCTTAGCATCCCTGCCTTCTGGGTAAGGCCCACTGAAGTGCTTTCCACCGCGGCCGGAATGCATCGATGGGTTTGGGATCTTCGTCCTACTGCACCGCCGCGTCCTGCCGGCGCTGGTGGCGGCGGTGGTTTCGGCCGTGGGGGTGTTTCTACGGTGTTGCCAGGCACATACACGGTAAGGTTAACAGCCGGCGGGAAGAGTTATACGCAACCATTGATCGTAAAGATGGATCCGCGCGCAAAGTAACAGGCTTACTAATTACCGCTGGCAGATGGTGGGAAGGGAATGTCGGTACCGCAGTAAAGGGACGACGCAGCGTCATAAGCTTGTGTTTGCTTGCCCAAGAGTCCGCATCTCATTAGTACCTCGCTTCAGCGAGGTGGTCAGGAAACGCCCAAACGGCAGCCAGCGCAACCGTTTTCAACGGTTTCTTTCTCAAGCCGTTGAAACGGCTGTGATCATTTCTGTTCGACTACAGTCACCTCGCTGAAGCGAGGTGCTAATGAGACAACAGCTCACTGCTCACCGGCAGTGCCGCTTACATTCATCTCTGGTATGTTTCGCTGCGTCCTCGCAACTGTGTCTCTGGCGCTTGTAGGGTATGGCTTTGCAAATGTCCTTTCGCAGGTTGTACCGATCTTTGCAGCGATCTTTACAGTCATTCCGGGCGCCTGACACCGGACCCGCGGCAGCAAACGTCCCAAGACAAACCAAAAGCATTAAGCTCCACCGAAGAACAAATGAAGTTCGGTTCATTTCACTTTCTCCTTTTTTCAGCCAAGTTGATTAGGTGCGCGGCGATATCCAGTCGCGCTGAATAAGTAGATGTGGCCGTTCCGAGGGCGTCCGGCGAATCTGGAGGAGAGGTCTTAGCATACTACCGGCAACGCATGATTCAAAAGGCGAACTTGCAATCAGTAGCCCTACTTTGATTAGCGGTGTTCAGAGTACCGACTTCAGTCGGGCTTTTCCGTAGCACGAGAGAGCCCAACTAAAGTTGGTACTCTATACGCCTTCAGATTAAGCCGCTCCTCCGCCGAACCCATCGGTTCTGGTTGGCCCTGCGTCACGTGATATCATTTGCCGAGAATGGGCACCCTGAATATTGATCGCTATCACGCCGCGATGGGTGACGCTTCTTACAAGGACGTCACCCGCGTTCATGGCAAGCCGCTTAGCGAGACCATCGCCACATTCTATGTCACGCAAAGAAAGCTACCTTTCGCTCCAGTCCTGGGTCATGAGCGTTTGATTCGCCTGCTCGTGGATAGCCAGATTGATCGGCCGCGGCTGCGCTTTCTCGAGCAGGACCGCGGCGGACTTCAACGCTTTGCAAAAGCTATCGAAGACATTCAGTTTGCCGGCTCGATTCGCGCCGTGCGCCCCGGCACAATTATGTTTCCGCAACAACCGGTTGCCGACATCACCGGCAAGTTCGGACTCACCCAGGCGCAGGAGATTAAGTTCGAACACGCTTTCGATCTGCCCATGACAACCGCCAGCATAGCCATGCAATTTCGAATGGCCGCCGGCAATCGCTGGCTCTCTGACTTTTCGCTGCGGCGCAATGGCGACATCGAACGCGCGGTAGACATCGCGACCTATGCCTTCATCGGCGGCTTTAACGACACTTCGAACATGGAAGCCGCGCACCGTCTGGACATCCCGGCAGTCGGCACCGAAGCACATTACTGGCAGCAAGCGTACCTGGAATATCTCTACGAGCCGGAAATTGAACCGCGCACCGGTCAGCCGAAACATTTCGAGCAAGTCGCTTTCGAACGCTGGCTCGACGCAAATCCAAACGGCACGACTCTTTTGCTGGACACGATCGATGTTTACCTGGGTGCCGTGCACGCCGCGATGGCCGCTACTTCCAGCGATATCAGACGCAAAGCCTTCAAGGGTTTCCGCGTCGACTCGGGTGACTTGGCCGAGTTAGGTAAGTGGTGTCTTCGCTTTTTTGAAGCGAATGGCCTCTCAGGTTTGCGTCCAAATCTGACGGGCGATCTGGATGTCGAAAAAGTAAAGCGGATAGTCGCGACATTTCCTGAAGCCGCCGGCTTTGGCATCGGCACCAAACTCTCGAGCGAAGTTAAGAACGTCGCCGGCGTGATCTTCAAGGCCTGCATGATTGACGGCCGCCCTACGATAAAGACTTCCAATTCCCTGGACAAGACCACGCTGCCCGGCAGCATGCAGGTCTTTCGCGGCGTTGATGCCGCGGGCAATTACATCGCGGACGTAACCGGCCGCGATGACGAAGAGGTCGAAATTCCTGGCGCCGTAATCGTTGCGCGCCTACTGCAACCCTTCTGGGAGAACGGCCAACACTCGGCCATCCCCTCAATCGAAAAGCAAAAAGCTTTTGTCGCCGATCAAATGAGACGTTTCCGGGATCTGCACAACTATCCGTGCACACTCAGCCCGGGTTTGACAAAGCTGCGTGACGAGCTTACTGAAAGGATGCAGGCCGACAGTTCAGGTTGGGAGAGGGTTTTACAGTTACCTGAAGAAATGCCGGAAGAGTTAACCCAAACCTGATCTACGAGCGCCTTTGGCTTATGCGCGCAAAGCGTAGCGACAGGACCACAGAAAGTTCCTCCCCTTATGAAACGCCAACCATTAATCATTTCCCTCACTCTTCTGTTAGCTCTCTTCCTCAGTGGTTGCGAAGTCATTTTCACTAACGCACCCGCCGGGAAAATCAGCACCGACAAAGCGCTCATCGGGAGCTGGATGGCCCAGGAAAAGGGCAAGGAAGTTATGACTCTCAAGTTCGACAAAGGCGCCGGCGAAGAGATCAGAGTCTCACTTCTTCCGGCGGATCATGACGAGCGAAACCCGCTTTTTACGGCAAATATTGTAACCATCGCCAATCGTTCCTATTTGGTTTTGAACCCCACAAACGAGGACCGGGACAAAGGCTTTCTTATCGCCCGGTACGAAATTACCGGAGAGGAATTAGCAACCTGGATCCCCAATGAAGAAAGGTTCAAGACCCTTATCCAGCAGAAAAGAATAAGCGGCGAAGTGCGATCGATGGGCGCTATGGTGAGTGATAGTCCCGAAAATCTAGCCAAACTTTTCGAATCAAAGGACGTTGAAGATGCCTTCGAGGTTTTCGGAAAGTTCCGAAGGGTTAAGCGCTAATCTTCCCAATTGATGACGCCTTGAGCTGAGGTGAGGTCAGTACCGAGATCGGTAGCGACCGGGTAACGATCGTCGCAATCTCGATCCTCTATCATAAGTTGGCCCGGTCGCTATCGCTCCCGGTACTGACTCCATGACTCTCGTCGACGGCTCGCCGGCTGCAATCGCCGCCCCGCCTAATGTATACTCGAATTCTCTCCAAACACATTAAGAGGTTGGGTTCCTGCTATGAAAGTTTTCTTAATTGCTTCGCTAATCCTCTGCCTCCCTTTACTCAGTCTCGCGCAAACATCGCGGAAGGCCTTTGCTTACGATTACAACATCGACGATCTGCCGAACGGACTGCGTGTCGTCACCGTGCCGACGGATTATCCGAATCTGGTCGCGCTGTATATCGTGGTCCAGACCGGCTCGCGAAATGAACCTGAGAAAGGCAAAAGCGGATATGCTCACTTGTTTGAGCACCTGATGTTTCGCGGCAGCGAGCACTATTCCGGATCAGAACGCGACGCGATTCTGAAGAAAGCCGGGGCGGATTCAAATGCCTACACTACCGACGACCGCACTGTGTATCACGAGGTATTTTCGAAAGACGATCTGGACAAAATTCTCGAACTTGAGGGCGATCGTTTTCAGCGTCTGAAGTATCCGCCCGACGGCTACAAGACTGAGACTAAAGCCGTCCTGGGCGAGTTCAATAAGAACAGCGCCGACCCGGAAGAGAAGGCTTACGAAGTGCTGCGCGCGACGGCGTTCAAAGTTCACACCTATTCGCACACCACGATGGGCTTTATCGAAGACATCGAGGACT
>JAWWPL010000254.1:0-3001 GCA_033850605.1 Blastocatellia bacterium
CATCTCGGCAACTAGGCGCCCTGTGCGGACCATGCGGGGCACTAGCCCGACCGTGAGGGAGGCTTCACGCAAAGGCGCGAAGGCGCAAAGAGGAAGTGACTCGGGACCCTAAGGGGAGTTCATATTCACAACATCAGTGGAGGTTAAGGATGGCAATTCAAGCCTGTCCCAGTTGCGGCGCCAAAAACCGCGTGAATGAACAGTCGGCGACTGTCAATCAAGCCGTATGTGGCAAGTGCGGAACGAAGCTGCCGGCGGTCGACGCGGCCTCCAACGGGAAGCCGCAGGTCGTCACTGACTCGACCTTTGCAACTGAGGTCGTGAACGCTTCCGCGGCGTTGCCCGTGTTAGTTGACTGCTGGGCAGAGTGGTGTGGGCCATGCCGCATGATCGCGCCGGTGCTCGATCAACTGGCGGCCGAGTCAGCTGGGCGCTACAAGATAGCCAAGCTCAACGTGGACGAGAATCCGCAGACCTCTGCGCAATTCCAGATTCGCAGTATTCCGACCATGTTGATTTTCAAGAACGGGAAGATGGTTGACCAAATCGTCGGCGCGGTTCCGAAGCAGGCAATTGCCTCGCGACTGGCAGCACAGCTCTAAGCAGTTTCAGACGATCGCTGCTCTCTACTTCAAACCTGACGATACGTGCTCGAGGTAGTCCTTGATTTCCGGGTGACCGCCGTACTCAGCCCACCCCGCAGGGGTTGAGTGGACCTTGGTGTCTTTGATGTTCACCGCGGCGCCCTCTTCGATGAGGAACTCGACCGTCGGTAGATGGCCATTAATCGCTGCATAGTGCAATCCTGTTCCTGAATAGTCAAAGCCCGGCGGGATCGCATCAATCCGCGCGCCCTTCTGTAATAGCAACCGCGCGGCGTCGATCTGATTGTGCATGCAGGCATAGACAAAGGCGTTATCTAAGATGTCTTGAGGATCGTTGGACCACTGCGCGACCTTCGCTTTCAGCTCGGCTTTAATGGGACCTGCCAGGTTCGACTTATCGACTTCTCCAAACGGCCAGTCAATCCGTCCGGCTTCCGGCTGCAAAGAGCCATTGGTTCCGAAAAAGCTCTCGATCAAATCGATCCGGCCCAAGCCAGCCGCGAGGCGCAGGTTATGTATTGTGGCGCCGCGTGCGAGCAGCAGATCGATTACTTCACGGTTATTCCAGTACATCGCCTCTTCCAGGGGCGACCAACTTCCGGCGCCGTCGATGGCCGCGCCACAGTCCAGTAACAATGCAGCGATTGCTACATTGTTAATGCTCGCCGCTGCCACCATCGGACCGTTGATTTCGGCGCCGGCATCGACCAGCAAACGAGCCATTTCGATCTGGTTTGGAACCAGTAGAGCATCCAGCGCCAGGCACTGGAGCAGGGTGGGATGACTGGTCGAGGATCTGGCCGTGGTCAGACCGGGATCCTTAGTCAGCAATGATCTTAGCGCGTCAATATCGCCCGACTTGATGGCGGCGATTGCCGGATGAAACCTGGCGTCCATGAAAGACTACCCCGCTCTTTGCGTCAGCTGCGCCGGCAAAGGCTTATCAACCTTCGGACGCACCGGTAGATTGGCGACTTCCCATAGCGTTAAATAGATCGTGCGCGCGACCTTCTCCATTTTTTCGTAATCGATTTTTTGCGGCTCATCGCCGGGACGATGATAGTCTTCATGCACCCCGTCGAAAAAGAAAATGATCGGTATGCCTTTGCGGGCATAGTTGAAATGGTCGCTCCGGAAAAAGAAGCGATTGGGATCGTTGGGATCGTCGTAACGGAGATCGTACTGCAGGTTCAGATAGGACTTGTTTACGGTCTCACTGAGCTTGCCCAGCTCGGTACTCATCATCGTCGACCCAATCACATAAATTTGATTTGGACCGGAGAGGCTGGCGTTACGCGGATTGGTGTCGCCGTCTTTCTTACTGCGCCCAATCATGTCGATGTTCAATTGAGTTACGATGTGATCCAGAGGAATCGTGGGATAATCGGTGAAATAGCGCGAGCCCCAAAGGCCTTTCTCTTCACCGCAGTGCCAGACAAACAGAACCGAACGCCGGGGTCGCAGCTTCGCGTGCGAGATCGCCTCAGCCATTCCGAGTAACGCCGTCGTTCCTGAACCATCGTCGTCCGCGCCATTGCAAATCGGGTCGGCCGTGCCCGGCGCGCAAATACCGATGTGATCATAGTGCGCGCCCATGGCGACGTATTCACTCTTCAAAACGGGGTCGCCGCCTTCCCAAACGGCCACGACGTTTTGAGTCATGGGTTTGTCGCCCTTGGTGGCGATCGTAAAAGTGACGTTCTTGCCCGCATTCAATTCAAAGGGCAACGTTACCGTTACCGGAGGACCGGCCGGTGGCGCAACTGTCATTGGTCCAGCGGCGGATCCATAAGCCATCAGGGTGGCCGCGGAATATTTTTCTCCCTGAAATAAAGCAGCGGCTGCTTTGGGAGACAGCCAGACAACCGGCACGGGTGGGCCATTCGGACTCATAAACTTTTCCACTTGCGGTCTGGGCATGGGACCGCCGAGGCGCTGTCGGGTCTGTTCCCACCGCAATAACATTCCATATTCGGGCACCACCAACACGCCTTTTGCGCCATGCTGCTGTGCGTAGAGCGCTGGACTGATCCAGTCTTCGCCCATCTTGCCGGTATTCAGGTCCGCCCGCGTAACGCCCTGTGGCATGCCTTCGCCAAAGACAACGACGATCTTGTCTTTCACGTCGATGCCCTGGTATGCATCGATGTTCTTCGACTTGACGACCCAGCCGTGACCCACATAGACCAGTGGGCCGGTCATGGTGGCGCTGACGGCATTGGGCAGAAAGTCTTCGCCAAAGTTGAACTTTTGCCCGTTGATTTCGGCGAATGAGTGTGCGCCGTCGATCTGATCGCGGCGCAGAACGATCTTCTGAAAAAAAGTGTTGTCATCGCCGGCAGGTTTGAAGCCCCACCGTTTCAGATTCATGGCTATGAACTTTGCCGTGGTATCCA
>JAWWPL010000315.1:0-3840 GCA_033850605.1 Blastocatellia bacterium
ATCTTCTTTGCCGCCGTCGGTCGGCACGTTGTCGATGCTCGCCGGATGGGCCAGGACCTTGGCTTCGTTCAAAAGCGCCGCCGCTACTATCTGCATCATCATTAAGCCGGACCCCACCCCCGGTTTCGCGGACAGAAACGGCGGCAGGCCTTCATTCGAATCCGGGTTCACCAGACGATCGATACGGCGTTCGGTAATGCTCATTAGATCCGTCATCGCGATGGCCGCAAAGTCGAACGCCAGCGCCAGCGGCGCCCCGTGAAAGTTTCCGCCTGAAAGAACTTCGCCTGTTTCAGCAAACACCAACGGATTGTCGGTCGCGCTGCCGGTTTCGATCTCGACAGTTTCGCGCGCGTGTGACAGCGCGCCGCGAATTGCGCCGTGCACCTGCGGCATGCACCTGAGCGAGTAAGCATCCTGCACGCGCGGATCGTTCTCCAGATGCGATTGCCGAATCTGGCTGTCGCGCAGCAGGTCGCGCAAATGTGCGGCGACTTCGATCTGGCCCGGATGCGGGCGAGCAGCATGGATGCGTTCGTCGAAAGCGACCGGCGTTCCGCGCACTGCTTCCAGGGTCATTGCGCCGGCTACGTCGGCCAGGCGCGCGACTCGTTCGGCTCGGTGCAATGCCAGACCACCGACGGCGACCATCGCCTGGGTGCCGTTGAGCAGGGCGATGCCTTCTTTGACTTCGAGTTGGATTGGTTCGATTTCCGCGCGCTGCAAAGCTTCGCGGCCCGGCAATCTTTCGCCGTGATAAAAAGCTTCGCCTTCGCCGATCACGGTCAAGGCGAGATGAGCGAGCGGCGCGAGATCACCACTCGCTCCCACTGAACCTTTCTCTGGAATCACCGGTGTGACTCCGCGCTCGAGCATCGCGATCAAAGTTTCAATCAGAATGGGACGGCAGCCGCTGAACCCTTCGGCCAGAACATTTGCGCGCAGCAGCAGCATGGCGCGGGCTTCGTCTGCAGAGAGCGGTGCGCCGAGCCCGCAGGAGTGACTCCGAACCAGGTTAAGTTGTAGTTCGCGCAGTTGCGATCGTTCGATGTGAACGTCTGAAAGTTTGCCGAAGCCGGTGTTGACGCCATAGACAGTGCGGCCTTCGTCGACAATCTGTTCCACGACTTTGCGCGACTGTGCGACGCGCGCGCGTGCGGCCGCGGCCAACGAAACCTGTTCTTTACCGCTCGCGATCGCAGCAATCTGCGCGAGCGAGAGTCTCTGTCCGTCAAGTTCGAGCATGGTTAGAAGGAAACAGGATACGTAAAAAGTTACGTACGATCAGAAGGTATCCTATGGTTTTCGTGTTTTCTTTCTTCCTATACAAATCACGATCCACGAAATCACACCAAATCGACGAAGATAACTTTTTCGCTTCGTGTGTTTTCGTGGATCGTCTTATCTGGCAAGGGAAATCTCTCAAACTGGAAATTCGTTTACGAATCGACCGGTGTCCATTCCTGCTACTTAATCACCCGGTCCGGCGTCTCGGAAACATGTATCCGGCGCTCGGGGGTCTGGGTAATGTCGATTTTCCTGAATTCCCCGCTGGCGCCGCCGCGCAGGCGGTGTCGCGCGCGTTTAGCGCGTCGCACAGTTGCTCGTCCACCTGAAGCCGCCGCCGCCTTAGTCCAACTGCTCATGCGTTGCAGGGGGTGCAAAGAAAACTGGTGCCGGGGGAGAACTTCACCGGTGGCCTCGCGCAACCTAATCGTCCCCACCGCAAATAGAAAAATAGCCATGTTGAAAACAAACCCGACGATGAAGACGATCCACCCGGGAACCAGTCCGACCGTAGCGCGCTGTAAAAACAATTGAAAGGTGTCGGCGGGGACGGGATGCAGATAGACCTTCAGGTTCCAGCTCAGTGCGAGCAGCAGAAAAATCCAGAGATAGTTTCGCCGCAGGCGCCGGCCGATTGCCTCCCACACGCTGATCGTAAAGTGCGGGGTTAACAGGTCATTGGCAAGATGCGATGCCCATTCCTGATCGGGCGGCACGCTGTCCGGAGCAAGCATCGGCGCCAGATAACCCGTTTCCATTACGCGCACGCGGCTGGCCCAAATCTCATAATAACGGTAGCGGCGGGCTTCCATCACCAGGAAGACCGTTACCAGAATCGAGTTGATTGGAATCACAAAATGCGGACTAAGCGGCGAGCTGAAAGTGAAAGACAGAGTCGCCCCAGCCGTTAGCACTGCCCAGTAAGTCGTCGTATCGAGCCGCGTACGCCAGGTGTTCGAGCGCTGAACTTCACCGCGATAAAAATGGGCCATCGCCATATTGAATTCGGCGGGCGACATTTTGCGTCGCGGCTCGTTGGACGACAACGGTTGCCGATCCGGGGTAATGCTCTCATGCAGCGACGCAGAGGTGACCGGTCGCAGCCGGCCCGCGGGTCGCTCTCCGGACAATGTTATGGGCGCGGAATCGCGCACTGCACCCGTCCGCAGCGGAACCCGAACCGCAGCCTCAGAATCAAGGTTGGCGCTCTCGGCTCTTAGTTTGCCAGCGCTGGGCTGGGTTGGGTCAGTGGTAATTGCCATGACGGGGTCACAAGAGGCGGGTGTGGGATGCCCGCGAAACCGCCGGAATAATAACATGGAACGGCTTTTAGTTTCGGTGTAGTTGAGAGCTCAGCTGGCCAGAGCACAACTAATGTGGAGCTTCGATTCGGCGCGGGGCATTAGCCCGACCGTTTGGGAGGGGTCCGATACGGTTTGGTATGAGCCCTCCCTTACGCTCGGGCTAGTGCCCCGAATGAGCACCACACTTTTACCCGGCCAACAAAAAAGTGCATTGCTTGACACTGATCTTGGCGCCACCTATAGTTTGGAATCCGTTGTTTGAACAAATGTTTTCAGTTTCGCAAACTGCGCGAGAGGAAGATCACGAGCGCTGGATGCGCGAGTCTTTGCGCGCCGCGCTGGAGGCGCAGACACGCGACGAGGTCCCGATCGGTAGCTGCATTGTTGTCGGCGAGAAGCTGCTGGCCGTCGCCGGTAATCGTACGCGGACCGATTGCGATCCCACGGCACATGCAGAGATCGTGGCCTTGCGGGAAGCCGCTCAGAAGTGCGGCAACTATCGTCTTTCGGACGCGACGGTCTACTCGACTATCGAGCCCTGCGCAATGTGCGCCGGAGCGCTGATTCAGGCGCGCGTGAAGTTGCTGGTGTACGGCGCTCCGGACGAAAAGGCGGGCGCCGTCGAATCTCACTTTCATATCTGCGACGCTCATCATTTGAATCATCGCGTTGAAGTCTTGCAGGGGATTTTGGAGTCAGAGTGTCGAGAATTGATGCAAGGGTTCTTTAAAAGAAAAAGGTGAGACAGGGCGTTTAGAGTCGGGCTACTGCCCGGCGAAGCGGGCGGTAGCCCGCTCCTAAACAAAAGACGGAGAGGTCGCATAGTGGATTAGTGCACCGGTCTCGAAAACCGGAGTGGGTTAACGCCCACCGTGGGTTCGAATCCCACCCTCTCCGCCATGACATTGCCGATTTTTGATTGCCGATTGCCGATTGGTCTTTTGCCAAAGCGGGTCAGTTCCCGAAGTGACCAATTGGCGGAAATCGCCAATCGGCAATGCTGGAGAGGTGCAAGAGTGGTTGAATTGGCAGCACTGGAAATGCTGTGAGCGGGAAACCGTTCCGTGGGTTCGAATCCCACCCTCTCCGCCAGAAACATTTTCGATTTCCGATTGCTGATTTCCGATTGGTCACTGCCTTTATGCACCAATGGAAGGCAGCGGAGAACTCTTCTACATTAGATCCAGCCCCCGGATCGGATTAGCAAACCGATGATGATTAGTCTCAACAGAAGAACATCCTGGACTCG
>JAWWPL010000388.1:0-14055 GCA_033850605.1 Blastocatellia bacterium
TTCCGCACCAAATCATTTGGCCTCTTAGCGTTGCTTTGTGTTGCTCTGGTCGTTCATACCGGACCAGTCTTTCCCATGGCGAACTACCAGACGCCGGAAGGCTTGCGTTTCGAACTGCCGGCAAACGGCAACCTGCGGATCGAAAATTTGCGGGGCGGCGTCATCATCGAGTCCTGGGCCGAGAACTTTGTATCGGTTACCGCGATTACCGATAGCGGCCAGCAGAGTCGCTCGCCCGCCGTGATTCAGCGCAGCGATAGTTTGCTCTCGATCCGAGTTGCCCGCGGCCCACAACACATTAATCTTCAGTTGCGGATCCCCGCGCGCGCCCACGCGGCAATTATCACCAACGACGGCTCGGTTGAAATCCGGGGGGGACTGGATGCATTGCTGGTGCAAACGATCTCGGGCGAGATTCGAGTCGATCTTCCCCAGGGTTCTGGTGCGGACATAATCGCTGATTCGAAAACCGGCACGGTTTCTTCGTCGTTTGATTCCGCCGCGGTTAATCAGGCCGGCCGTCCGCAATTGCAGGGCCGGATTGGCAAAGGTGGCAGGAGCGTCAGGCTCTACTCTCAGGCAGGCAATATCAGTTTGGCCAGCGCCGGCGATCAGTCGACGCGAACCGTTGAGACGTCATCAGAACGTCGTGAGTCACTCAGGCCGGCTGAACTGCCCGGCCCGAAACAGCGTCCTGAATTAAGCGGCCAGGACAAAAAGACGTCCGCCGCGGGAACACCGGCGACGCCGTCCACGGGGCCCGAAGAAATCTCGGAAGGCGATGTGATCAGGGTCGACACTGAACTGGTCAGCGTCAACGTCAGCGTCGTCGATCGCGGCACAAATCGCGGCGTCAGCGATCTTACTAGAGACGACTTTCGTTTGTACGAAGACAACGCGCTCCAACAGATTGCTCACTTTGATTCGGCTTCGGCGCCTTTCAATCTCGTGCTGCTGATCGACTTGTCAGGGTCGACAACCAAGGTCGTCGAACTGATTAAGTCCGCGGCTTTTCATTTTGTTGCAGCCACGCGCCCATTCGATCGCATCGGGGTAATAACATTTGCGGGCGGGCAGGTAGTGGTTTCGTCTCTGACGACTGACCACGAGGCCCTGCGCCAGCGCATCAACGCTATCGAACGGCCCCAAGGCAGTACCAAGCTTTACGACTCGCTGGCCTTTGCCATGGATGAAGTATTCCGTGAAGCGAAAGACTCTCGCCGCAACGCGATCGTCGTATTGAGCGACGGTCTGGACAGTGTGATGCCGAACGTAACCGGTGAAGGCTCAACGCTGACTTACGAAGAATTGGTTCGACGCGCTAAAGAGTTTGATGGTGTCGTTTATTCTAT
The DNA here is from genome assembly GCA_033850605.1 of Blastocatellia bacterium. Classification (GTDB taxonomy): domain Bacteria; phylum Acidobacteriota; class Blastocatellia; order Pyrinomonadales; family Pyrinomonadaceae; genus UBA11740. The sequence continues at coordinate 1,353 of JAWWPL010000388.1, forward strand.
CTGGACTGATACGCAGAGTTATGAACCCTTGAGCCCGCTCGACATCCAGCAGGAGACTTTCGATCTCGCGCATGATCGAATGAAGGAAATAGCTGACGTCGGAGGTGGCGCGTTCTATGAATGCGAAGAACTCAAAGACCTGGCCGGCGCTTACGATCGTGTGGTGGCTGACCTCGGCACCGTCTATACTTTGTCCTACCGCCCGACGAATAAGGTACGCGACGGATCGTGGCGAACTATACGAGTCAACGTTAATCGCGCAAACTCGGTAGCTCGCGGCAAACGCGGATATTATGCTAAGTAGTTTGAGGTTTTGATTATGAGAATAATTGGGAGTCAGCATTCGATGCGAAGGTTAGGTTTGCCTGGACTATTGGTGAGCATCGCCGCGCTTGCCTCGTGTGCTTCCGGTAATTCAACGCAAGGGCTGGGAGCTCTTCCCAAAGCGATGGGCGCCGCGGACGAAATCTCGGCGATTCAGACTGTGCGCACAATTGCCACGGCGGAAAACCAGTTGAAAGCCGTGCGTGGATCGTACGGCGATTTTGAAGCGCTCACCCAGGCCGGTTACCTCGATTCGCGATTTGCCAGTCGCACGCCGGACGTGCAGGGTTATCGCTTCACCATCTTTGCCAGTGACGCCGAGTTCACTCTCAATGCCGACCCGCAGGTAACGGAGGCGCATCCGACTACCGGAACCCGCCATTTCTATCTCGACAACTCCGACAACGCAGTGCACGCCAATCCGACCCAGGGCGCCTCAAAGACTGATCCACTCGCGGGCAGCTGATGAAGAGTCGGCGCCTCTGCGTTGGAGAACTGGTACCTCTGCGACCAAAACGGCTGGACAGAGACAAGCGCGGGAGTATAATCAGCCCAACCCCGGTTGCCAACGATGGCCGAATCCGTTTCCCAGAAGAGAGTCACCATCATGAAAAATCTGACGTTTGTGTTTAGAACCCTTGGAGCTATCGCGGTTCTCGCGGTGTTGGTCGCTGCCGGCCAGGCACAAAATCGTGAGAAGTTCGGTATCTCGGCCAAAGCCGGCGGTGTAAACACAGTCAGCGGGCGGGTCACCGTCACGCGGGCCGGCCAGTCCGCGCAGCTTCTCAGCAGCCAGGACGATCTGGTTTCCGGTGACGTCGTGACCACGGACGCAGGAAGTCAGGTGGAGGTTTTACTAAATCCGGGCTCGTATCTAAGGGTGGCCGGAAACAGCGAGTTCGTCTTGGTTGATAACTCTCTCAATAATCTGGTGGTGAGGCTGGTAAAAGGTAGCGCCATCATCGAAGCTACGGCCGGTGATGATTCTGATCTGCGAATTAACGTGCTGGCGAATCAACAGAGTCTGTTGATAATCCGCGGCGGTATTTATCGGATCAACGTGCAACCGGCTGTTGCTGAATTACTGGTTCGCAAGGGCCGCGTCTTACCGTCAACCAGCACTCGTGGGCTGGTAAAAGGCGGCACGAAAGTCATGTACTCGAGTGGCGGGCCTTTAATCGCGAAGCTTACCAAACAGGACCAGGACGAATTCGATCTGTGGAGCAAGAAGCGGGCGGAAACTCTGGCTCGCGCCAACGAAAAAATTTCGGGCAGAGCCATGAACGGTTATCTCGCCAGTTTGTCTCCGTTCGAATGGGCTTTCTCTGCGGCGAACCCTTGGGGCCTCTGGACCTTCAGCTCGTTCTCGCATTGCTTCACCTTCGTTCCGTTTCATTACGGATGGTCTTCGCCCTACGGCCATTACTACGGCAATTACTACAACGTCTGGCCATATTATGGTTCGCCCGGCTATGGACCAAACCCGTTGAATGTAAGAAACCCAAATTCGTCGGGAGGTTCGTCAGGCTTTCCCGGCAGCTCTTCTTCTGGCGGGTCATCGAGCGGTTCCGGTGGCTCAGGCAGTTCGGGCGGTTCACCCAGCGTCGCACCGAGTGCGCCTTCCGCTCCCATGGGGTCACAGGCGGGACCTCGTGATCCTGATTCCGGGAGCCGTTCAATCAACAGAATCAAAGACCCTCGCTAACTAACGTGTCGGCCAGCTTCGGTTGTCTAACGTTCGCGTTTGAATAGTTGTCGAATTTCTTCGTTCACAATCTCCACTATTTCTGCGCGCGGCAGTCCGGCGAGGACCAGGTGGGCCAGACTGGCGCGCAGAGCCTTACGCAATTCGGCATCGTTCTGCTGAGTTACCCGGCGAGCCGTAACCACGGCGCCTGAACCGTGACGCACCTTCAGCAGCCCCTCCTTCTGAAGCTCTCGATAGGCGGCGGCAATCGTATTAAGATTGACACCCAGGTCGTCCGCCACTTGGCGCACCGGCGGCAGGGCCATACCTTCGCGAAGTTCACCGCGAGCAATCAACCCTTTGATCTCATCCGCTACCTGTCGATAGACCGGCCGACGGTCCGATTCGTCAATTGTTATGTACATAGTCGCGTGTCGCCAGACACTATACAATTCTGGCAAATCGAAGTAAAGGCCTAAATTTAGTGGGTAAGCCAAGGGGTTCAGCGGCTGGCCGTCAGGCGAGCGGCGAGTTGAAGAGCCGATTTAGCAACGCCCTCGAGCCCGGCGGTCGCACTAGTGGTGTCGCCAACCAGAAAGACATTTGGGAAGGAGGTCGAGCCGGCTTGATCCAGGCCTGGCATTTTCAAATAGCCTCCCGGCCAGCCCACCATCCCGAGCTTACGCCGAGTGTTTTCATAAAATGTCCGGGGCGTGGCGCTCTCAATTACTTCGATGCTGTCCCCTAGTTCGGGCATCGCGGCATGGATTCTCGACCAGAGTGATTCGAGGCTCGCTTGATCCTGCTCTTCATGAGCGGTCTCGTCCTGATGGAAAGCAAACCAATCTTCGGCGTGAGTAAACGTTGATACGGTAACCGCGAGTTTGTTTTCAGGAGCGCGTGCGTCCCATGCCGGCGCGACCGCAAACACAAACTGCCCAGAATCGGGTGCGTAGGTTTGGTTCTCCTGCCAGTCGGTAACCGCCAGAATGCGACTTGAGCTGAGCCGCGACGCAGCCGCTTGATCGATACCCAGGAAGAGCAGGTAAGCTCCCCAGGCTTGCAACTGTCTCAGTTGGCTTGAGATCGTCGAAGGGGTACGACTCAACCCAATCAGTTTTCCATAAGTGTCCCAAACCGTCAGATTGCTGACAATCGCGCGCGTCGCCGTCACGCGCTCGCCGCTCAACAGGTCGACGCCGGTCGGTAGTCCGTCTGAGCCATACGCGAGGCGTAGAACAGGTGTGTTCACTCGCAACGAACCACCGCTCTGTTTCAAAGACGTGGCCAGAGCGTCGGCCAGAGCGTGCGCGCCGCCGCGAATCGACCACATGCCGCGGCGCGGAGTAGTCAACGCCAACGCGGCGCTATCGAGCGGGCATTGGTCGCTCGCAGTTTGGGTGAAAGTTTGCAGCTGCACATCGATGAAGCGCCGGAATCTCGTCGAGCAGTCGGCCAGGTACGATGCCAACGGTTGGTTCGCGTTGGATTGGTCGAGAGTTCCTTCCAGCAGATGATAAAAGGCGCCCGCAGCCTGGGAACATTCCGGGAATGCCGAACGAAGATCGCCCTCAAATTGATCCGCGTCGTCTGAGACGGCGATTTCAACGCCATCCGGCAAGCGCACCACATAAGACGGTGAAAGGCGATCGACTTGCGGCGGACCGACCGGCAGTTCGGCAAAGATCTTTTGGTAGACTCCGTCCGGCTCCCAGCCTGAATACAAACCAGCAGTTGGCTCGAAGGTGTAACCAAGATGTTCAAAGTTGGCGACGCAACCTCCGACATGCGAGTTCCGTTCTAACAAACAGACCTTAACGCCCCGCGCGGCCAGTAGAGCAGCGGTGGTCAGTCCGCCTATACCGCCACCAACAACGACTACTTCATAGTCCATTGGCTAGCCCAGAAAACGCAGGATGTGGATAAGAACGCCGGGAGTGGGTTGAGGGTGCCAGTGCTCTACAAGCGCACGTAAGTACGGCTCAAGCACAATGATCAATGACTGGATGCCGTTGAAGACCAGGTGGACCACAAAGCATGGAAGCAGCCGGCCCGTGCGCGCGCGGATCATAGTCAGAACCACGCTGAGCAAAGTTATCGAGATGATTACCCCGAGGTTCTGACGGTATTGCCACACGTGTAGCCCGGCGAACATGGACGACACAACGACCACAGCAAGCCAGCGCCCAATCGCGCGCTGCAGCGCCGAATAGAGCAGGCCCCGATAGATCAGTTCTTCAACCAGAGGGGCCGTCGCGACCGCAACGAATGCCAGCAACAAAGCCGTAGCCCTTGAGCTTGTCAGGAACCGATCCAACTCCGTTGGTTGGCCTCCGAATGAAGCGGTTACGAACGTCGCGGCCAGGTACAGAGAGATCGCCAGACCGATGCTCTTCCAAACGCCAAACGATGGCGGCCAGGTGAGGCCGAGCACTTCCCGAGCCGGAAGCTTGCCGAGCCTGGTAGCTACCGCCCAAATCAAAGCGAGAGTAAGCAAATGAGCCGGCAGCCAACCACTCACGAAAAGAAGCACAAAGGTCTTGTCAGCGAACAAAACCTTCTCGGTGGGCATGGGCAAGCCCCGATAGTGCAAATAAAGATACGGGATCACCAGAACATTCGGAGCGAGAAAAAGCAAAGCGATGCTGCTCAACCACGTTACGATTGCCGACAGTACGCCCCAGGGCGGGTTCTCAGGATTTATGTTCGAGGGAGTAACTGGATCAGATCCGTTCATGGCAGCTGCCTGGGGATGAATCACCGGCGCTGAGTCTGCAGTTTCTAGCGGTGTGCTCACGAAAGTTTGCTGTTCACTTCCAAACTAAATGTGTGCGATTAGTTTTCAGATGACTCGGAAGTCTTCGCTTGACCATTGTATTGCTCCAGCTTCCGATAAATAGTCTTGCGACCAATATTAAGAAGCCGGGCCGCGCGCGTTTTGTCGCCCGAAGTGTAATCGAGCGTGGCCTCGATCGCATGACGCTCGATTTCGTCCATTGAAGACGGCACGTCTATTTCCAATTTGGTGTTGCGGCCCTCGCTGGCGGCCTGGGCTCGCTCCACTCGAACCATGGCCTGGCGTTCTGAAACGACGTTGCCAATCGCGGTGGGCAGGTCGTCGAGTTCGATCTGTCTACCCGCCGCGATGATCACGGCTCGTTCAACTGCGTTCTCCAGTTCGCGAACATTGCCCGGCCAGTCATAGCTGATCAAGGCCCGCAGAGCGTCTTTCGATATCCCTGAGACGAACCGGCTGGTTCGTTGTTTGAAGTACTCGAGAAAGTGAATCACCAGCGGGTGAATGTCTTCCCGGCGTTCGCGTAGCGCCGGCAGCGTAATCGGAAAGACTGAAAGCCGGTAGAAGAGATCGCGCCGGAACCGGCCTTCGTCCACCGCGCGTTCGAGATCGACGTTAGATGCGGCGATGATGCGCACATCGGCTTTCAGCAAATCGTTTCCGCCGACTCGGGTAAACTCGCCATCCTGCAGCACCCGCAGTAAACGCACTTGCGCCGCCAGGGTCATCTCTCCCACTTCATCAAGAAACAGCGTGCCGTTATTGGCTTCTTCAAAGCGGCCACTGCGGCGCGCGCGCGCGTCGGTAAACGCGCCCTTCTCATGTCCAAACAGCTCCGACTCGAGCAGCGTTTCGGGGATCGCACCGCAATTCAGTTTGATGTAGGGCTGGTCCTCGCGGCCCGAGTTAAAGTGAATCAGGTTCGCCAGCAGTTCCTTCCCGGTGCCTGATTCACCCTGAATCATTACCGAGGTCTGAGTGTCCGCTACGCTCAGCGCCAATTCCATGGCGCGACGAATCGCCGGCGCTTGTCCGATGATGCGGTCTTCGCCGTAGCGTTCGTGCAGGGCGCTTTTCAAACGCATTACTTCCGCTGAAAGATGATCGCGCTCGAGGGCCGTGCCGATTTGATCGGCGATGCCTTCCACCAAAGCTACTTCATGATCTTTGAATTGTTCACGCGGTTCGCTCCAAACCAGGCCGAGCAGGCCGAAGGTGTGCCCCCCGATTCGCACCGGCGCCACCAGCGCAGCGCGCCCGCCTAATGTCGCATTGAACATGATGCGCATTGGCAAAGGGAGATCGCTCTCGAGAAGTTTCAGCGTCCTGCCCTGCGACAGTACCTCAACCATCGCGGGAATTCCGGTAATATCCATCGACTGCCCGTGCGCTTCGATCAACCCCCGCACGTTATCAGTAGTTGCGTGGGGCGCCGCCTTGAAAGCCGCCAGGCTGAGTCGTTTTTCGCCGGAGTCCAGCACCCCGAGCGCGCAATAGTCAGCACCGACCAGCGACAGGGCGCGCTCCAGCACAGCCGAGGTCACCTCACCAAAGTCCGAGCGCGCGTTAAGAGCGTTGGCAATTTCGAGCAGGGCCTTGGTGGTTTCCGCTTCGCGTTTCTTGTCGTTGTAAATCCGCGTGTACTGGTAGCCAATTGCCAGCTGCATCGCGATTGAAACCAGAAAGGCGACTTCTTCATCGGCCCACTTGCGAGTCGTACGCGTATGATGGAGGCCGATGAGCCCCAGCACTTCGTCAGCGAGAAGGACAGGCACTACAAGCAAGGACCGGGTGCCCAAACTCTTCGCAAAGAAACGCACCTTGTGATCGAGTTCCGGCGCGGACGTGTCGTCCAGTCTGATTGGTTTTTTCACGTCGAGGTATTGGGCCAGCGTGGCCGCGTCCACCGGTATGCGGGCGTTCAGACTGGAAGGCACGGCTTCAGAGGCTCGCCACTCATGGCTGATACTGAGTTCACCCTCCGGACTCAGCTTGATGATGTCACAGCGATCGACTTCCATCATCCGGCCCAGCTCAGCCACCACTACCTTCAAAAAAGTATCGAGATTGATTGACGTGGGCAGGTTGGCTGCCAGGCGACCGATGATGGATTCGCGCGCCTCGTGCAGCTTGAGCTTACGTTCGGTGGAGAAGGTCTGATCTGTTTCGGCTGCGGATTGCATTATTGCGAAGTTAACGGCAAATAGAATAGCAGAAGGAATTGCCTCGAACTAACGAAGGTTGTCTTCTATGAACTGGCCCGGATCATAACCAACCGCAAGGCAAGTTGCAAAAAAGACCCGGCGGGGTCCATGCAGGAAGGCGGCTTTCCTGCCATCGGGTGCATCTCAAAAGTTGTGCTGTTCTAATCAGTTTGGTGATGAGGTCAGTACCGGGAGCGGTAGCGACCGGGTCTCATACTCGCGATCTCGATTGTCTGGAGTGTTGAGACCCAGTCGCTACCGCTCCCGGTACTGACCTCACGCTGCCGGCAGCATAGGACAGGGCTGAGAAAACGGCATCCGGTTGTAATGGTTGAGAACGGTCTCGTATAATTCCGGCCAAGTCGAAAGTTGCACAAGTAACCGTGAAACGAAGCTGAATTAACGATGCCCATTTATGAATTCCGTTGCAAAAAGTGCAACGACCAGATCGAAGTTTTTCAAAAATTGTCCGACAAACCACCGACTCGATGCCGTAAGTGCGGCGGGCGGATGGAGAAACAATTTTCCCGCACCTCCGTCCAGTTTAAAGGTGAGGGCTGGTATGTCACAGATTATGCTCGCAAAGGAAGCGTGGCCGAGAAAGTAGAGAAGGATCTCTCTGCGCCCGAGCCCGCCGCCGGCGACAAGTCAAAAGATAAAACGAAAAAGCCGGCGACGAAGAAAACCAGTTCAGATAAAGGCTGAAGCCTGATTGACGGTCAATAATGAGACCGATACCCAACGCAAAGGCGCCAGTAAAGAGCCCCGTGACGAGTATAAGGTCGAGGTACGTTTGGTGGAGGGGATTTGTCTTCCTGCTTGCCGCAGTCTGCCTGTTGGGCTCGTTGCTGGCCCAAGCCGGCCGGCGCGCACATCCTTCCTCTGAGGCCTCGACGGTTCTAAATGTAGTCGCCACCCGCGCCAACGGCGCATCCACTCCGATTACGTCCAAAGATATTTCGCTGTTTGATAACGGTGTCGAACAAAGCATCAGGAACTTCGCTCCCGATATGTCGCCGGCGCGCATCGTGCTTTTGGTCGATAATTCCCTGACAATTCGCGCCGATGTCGAGAAGCTTGAGAAAGCCACGCTCGAGTTTGCGTACGAGATCTACGACGGCGACAAGTTGTTGATAGTCGGCTATGACGACAATGCTGAGATCGTGTCCGACTGGACGGACAATGCGAAGAAGATCGAGGCGGAGCTGAAGACCTTTCGCAAGAAGGGCGACCCGCATCTGTTCGATTCGATTATGGCCGTCCTCGAAGATGGATTGCGTCCCTTGTCAGCGCAGAAACGGGCCATCGTGGTAATCAGTGACGGCCTGGATCGGGGCAGTAAAGCAAAATTCAAACAGGCGCTGAGCGCGCTCCAGGCACTCGACATTACGGTTTATTGCGTGCAGGCACAGGATCGCACGCGTGGCGCGATTCGGCGCGATGTGCCCAAGCCGCGACAGGTGATTGATGACCTGGCGGAAGGAACCGGGGGCCGGATTTTTCCGATTGACGATCCCAGCACAGCCGCCAAAGCCATCTGTGATGAGCTGCGAAAGAACCGCTACGTACTTTCTTATCTGCCACAGAGCGTTCAGTACAGCGAAGAAAGAAGATTGATGGTGCTGGGCGAAGAGGGAATTAACGCTCGGGCCAAGACGATGCAACCGCCGGATTAAACCAACTTGGAACAGTAGCATCTTGATTTCAGCTTTTCTCCGCGAGATTTACGCACAGACTAAATCAAGTGACAACGCTAAGTATTCTTTTTGCGAGAGTACAGATAGAAGAGCGTCAGAATAATCGCCAGCAGAACAATCTCCCAGAAAGCAAAAGCACTGCGATCAAATCGGCCAGTCTCGTCGTGAGCGTCATTGTAAATGATGAACGTTCCGAAAGTGATGCCGGCAACCAGCCAGATGATTTGTCGTTTGGTGTCCCACACAATGGTTGAGTCGTGACTCGGTTTGGAGTTCCGCCTTCAGACGGGAGGCTTCAGAAATTGCGCCGCCTGAAGGCGGAACTCCAAACAGTTAACCTCCGGGCTGCTGCCTCAGGTACGGCTCGCCGAATATGAGGTTCATAGCGGCTGGAAGTCTAGCACTTGATCGGGTCAGAAGCCCGACCGTCAGGGAGGGCCCGTTTACCATCTAGCCCTCCCTGACGGTCGGGCCTCTGACACCAGGACTCTTGAGAATCCGACAATATGGGTTCGTGATCTTCGTGTGACTTCGTGGATCCTGTCTTCCGTGCGCCGTGATACGATCCACGAACTAACACGAACTCGGAAACAACGAGGCCCACTGTCGAACTGACCGCGGTTGATTGGAGAGCAGGTTTAGTTGAGAGCAATGGCGCCTTCAGACAGGCGCACAAGTGCGCGTCAAACTAAAGCGCGGGAATCGAAGAAATGATCTATGAGGTCGCAGCTTCAATTGTCGCCGGGTGTTCCACGTCCTCGGTCGTATAAAGGTTGAGGATCTCGCGGCCCTGGCGGGATCGTGGGTCAATGGTGCGCAGGTGTTTGCGCCCCTTCATTTCCCAGATTGCGGTAACTACGCCGTCTTTTTCCACGGCCTGGTAGGTTATGTCTTCCTTCTCAGTCGCCGCCGGCGCTTCCTGAGATTCGGTTATTGCGGACTCGCTTTCTGACATAGAAACTCTGAGGTGCTCCTGTTTCGCTTTCTGTAATTCGTGGGGAGGATTCTGTCACAGCGACAAAGCTAATGTCTAGCTGGCGGGAAGCGTTGAGTTCAACTCAGCGGAACAAGAGGATAGACCGAATAGGCCCTAGAGGTCCTATATGGTTTACGCTGAGGTCACCGCCAACTCAACTGCTAGCCGCGCTGAAACCACACCCCACCCCTGGCGATCGACTTCAACGTCCGGAACGCGTTCGGCGGTGTCGATAAGCAATCGCTTGATCTGCTGCGGAGTCAAACGCGGATTCGCTTCCAACATACAGGCAATGATCGAAGACACAATTGGCGCCGCGAACGACGTGCCATCAACGTACTTGTAGTGCTGATTGATAACGTTACCCTCGCGCAACTTAACGGTAATCAATTGTCGCAGCAGGGGAATCGGCAATGCCCTCGCCTCGTCCAGGTCTTTGTCTACCCCGGCATTGCTTTCAAGGATGGCGCGCAGGGTGTCATCATCAGCCGCGTTAAGTTTTGAGTAAAGCTCGGCTTCCTCAGCAGTCGGGGTGTGCGGCAAGATTGGCGCCGCCACCCAGATACCGGGGGCGATCACTTCGGGCTTTTGCAGCCCGTCACTGGTAGGCCCATAGGACGAGCGATACATGCCGCGGCGCGCTCGATCAAGCGAGTTCTGATCGTCGAGACCTCCAACCGCGATGCATGACGGAGCGCTGGCTGGGGGCAGCACCGGATGACCTGGAAAATGACCCGCGTTGCCGACCGCGCAAACAACGGTAAGGCCGGCGCGCACACAGCGTTCAACCGTCTGTGACAAAGGATTAGTAAGATAACTCTCTTCAAAATCGCCGCCGGCTGAGATATTGATCACGCGAATCTGATGTTCCTCCATGTGCGCCAGAACCCATTCCAGGCCTTGTTGAATTTGATCCTCACTGATGCGGCCGGTGCGGCCAATCTTGACGAGCACAACGTTAGCGTCGGAGGCGATACCGCGGTAGAAGCCGTCAGTCAGGCCCCCGTTTCCGGTCGCGACGACCGAAGTCATCATTCCGTGCCAACTGGCGACGTCATTTGTTTCCAGTGAAGTTTGATCGCCTGCCTCGGTGAAGATGCTGTGATAGGCGAGAATGCGATTGTTTGGTTTCGTTAGATCTGGGTGCGCATAGAACCCTGAATCAAGAAATGCGATGGTTATTCCGCGTCCGGTAAATCTCTCGTCCGCGTCCATGCGCAAGGGAGTCGGCAAAACAAAATCGTTCTGCTCGAAGATTGCCGCCTGCGATTCGATCTGGCGCCGCGCACGTTCGAACAACTCGAGGCAACGGCCACACACCTGCTCGGCGTTAGCGGTCGCCGCATTGGGTACGATGATCGCCCGCAAATCGGCCGGCAGCGCCGTTATTGCGAAGAGTTGGCCCTCGACAGAGCGATCACAGACCGGGCACACATCAGCCCGAGTTGCACTTACTGGCGCTACATCTTCAACAATTTCAAGTGTGTCTTTCATCTCAGCTATTCAAATGAGATCAACGCCGTCATCTTCAGCAAAGACAATGGGCATGGATGCGAGCTTTTGTAAATTCAAAATGTGCGCGACAAAGATCGTGCGGGCGTAAAACGCTTTCGTCGTGCTGCCATGACCTCGTCCCTTGGTGCGTGCCTGCACTAGTCTTCCCAAATCTCCGGTGACTGAGTCAATTCCTCCCGATCGAATTTGCTTTCGAATGATCTCATAGTCGCCGGCCACCTGCTCCCGAATGATCGGGTTGTCGAGATCGAATTCAGCGGCCGCGTACAATATTGAATGCAACTCTTTCGGGCTCTCATAAACGCGGCCGACGACCAGCATGCTGCGCAGTTTATCGTAGAGATGACTGTCTTCGAATCGGCTCGACAGCACTTCCGCCGGCTGCAGCATGGTGATGGCCATGGACTCTTTGACCCGCAGAGTATTGGCGGCATTGCGCTGAAGCGGCACGACCTTCAACTCCCACGTGCCAAAGTCCGGCGCCTGCCTCGAGTTTTGCGGCAAACCGAGGTAACGCTCAATCACCAGGCCGGCCCAACCCTTATTTTCGTGGCCGTTGCGCCAAACTGGAATCCGAAATTCGTCCGCCATGGGCCGCAGATCCTTTCCCGCGAGCAGATTGATCCGACGCTGAGCTTCCCTTCGATCCAACGACTGCGAAGTGATCAATACTCTCATTGAATGGGGGGCGACTTGGGTTGGAATCTCGACCGCGTTAGCGGCGAAATACTTATAGCATGGAAGACTTGAATACGAACTACGCGGAGCGAGACCCGCTGATGCCGAGTAAAACGATCCGCGAGAATACACGAAGCTTAACTGGTGTTCGTCGGTTGGTTGGTGTGAATTCGTGAATCGTTCTTATCCGCGCGGGAAAAAGAAGAAAACCAGAATTCTACAGCTTGGTTCTGGCTGAGACGAGCTCTTCAGCGACTCGCTCAGGCGCGGTACCACCTGACTGAGCTTTCGTCGCGAGCGTTCGCGCCAACGATAAAGCTGCGAAGACGTCCTGCTCGATCAAAACTGAGAAGGCCTTGAGGTCGTTCAGCGGTAAATCATTCAACTCGACACCGCGATCGATCGCCAGCATTACGGCACGGCCCACAGTGTCGTGCGCTTCGCGAAACGGCATTCCTTTGCGCGCCAGATAGTCGGCCAACTCGGTAGCGTTCAGATAACCCTGCGAGGCGGCCGCGCTCATTCTGGTTTCATTCAGACGAATGTTGGCCAGGACCGTGCGGGTGACTGTTAGGCTTGCATTCAAGGTATCAACCGTGTCAAAGAGTGCTTCCTTGTCCTCCTGCATGTCCTTGTTATACGGAAGCGGCAATCCCTTCAGCATTGCAAGCAGCGCCATTTGATGGCCGAAAACGCGCCCGGCTTTTCCGCGAAGCAGCTCGAGAGCGTCAGGGTTTTTCTTTTGCGGCATTAGGCTGGAACCGCTTGAGACCGCGTCACTCAATTCAACAAATCCAAATTCCGTCGAGCAATAAAGGATCAGAT
>JAWWPL010000397.1:0-4124 GCA_033850605.1 Blastocatellia bacterium
AAGGAAACACGCGCGGTATTTACCGACGATGGCTGGTTCAAGACAGGCGACATCGGCAGCTTGGATGCGGACGGATATTTGACCATCACCGATCGTAAGAAAGAGTTGTTGAAGACCTCGGGCGGTAAGTACATCGCACCGCAGCCGATTGAGCAGTTAATCAAAAGCTCGCGCTTCGTCAATCAAGTGGTAGTAATCGGCAACGATCGCAAATTCGCTTCGGCTTTGATTGTGCCTGACTGGGAGCAACTTGAATCTTACGCCAGGCTCAAGGGTCTGAACTTGAGCACACGTGCGGAGTTCTGCCGCCACCCGCGAATCATAGACCTGTTCGAGCGACAGATAGCCGGGCGGACCCAGAACCTGGCCCAGTTTGAAAAGATCAAACGAATCGCGTTGCTGGACGAGGAATTGACGGTTGAAGGAGGCGAGCTGACTCCGACGCTGAAAGTGAAACGCCGCGTAGTTGATCAGAAGTATCGCGATGTGATTGATAGAATCTATGCTCAGCCAAGCGCTTAAGAGTAGTCCTGGGCTATTCTTTTTCGAACTCCCAAATCTGAACCGAAGTGCCGCCCTCAGTTATCGTTACCAACAGGTTTCCGTCATCGCTTAGAATCGACGACGAACGCGTAACGACTTTCAGCAACTCCCCGCTGTGCGGATCCCAAAACTTTATGAAGTTGTTGCTTGTTCCTATCAAGAGCGGAAGGCTTGGGTGAAATGAAAGGCGATCCAGATCATTAAAGTATCTGCCGGTGAAAGGCGTGTGACCTTCTTTTGCTGTCAACGAGAGGTCCGCTCGCAATTTGCCGGTCGAGACGTCCCAGATCTTGCCCTGATAACCATGCGAGCCGCCCGCTGTAACTATCGTTTGGCGGTCCGGGCTCCACACGATTTGATTATTTGACCACAGCATATTGCCACCGCCGAGCGACACTCTCAACTGCCCGGTCGTCGTGTCATAGAGCCCAATGGCACTCTCTCGCTTGAAGGACAGCAAGCTTTTAAAGAGCTCCTGATAGATCGCAACTAGTCGACCGTCAGGGCTCAGCCCACCATTGACAAAGACGGTGCGTGCTTCACGCTTAATGGTAACCTTGTGTTTTCCGCTGGCGACGTCCCAGACATCTATGTCGTAGGGGCCATCAGCAACGGCCACGGTGGCATCTCGACTCAGCTCGGCCGAAGGCGTGCAGATCCATTCCCGGCGACAACCGGGAGAATTCAAGCTCAAGTGGAGATTGCCAGTCGCTGTGTCCCATAGTGACGGCCCTTGCGCCGATCCGGAGGTAAGAAGATATTTCCCATCGGCGCTGAATTCGACTCTTTCGTTGTATTCGTCACCGCGGAGTCTGATTGTGTATTTCTCTTTTCCGGTTTGTGCGTCCCAGACTTGAATCGACCAGGTTGGGTTTACCGCGGCTTTCAGACCTCCGTTTCTGATCGTCGTCATAATCATTCGCCCATCCGGGCTCCAATTGCACTTGGTGACGTTGCTCTTCAAATGCAGTTCAAACTGCCTGGCTAACGTTTGCCCGTCCCAAACGACGAGAGTGTTTTTTGATTCACTCGCGATGATGTGTTTGCTGTCCGGACTCCACAACACCGTGCCGTCGCGTTTCAGGTCGGGAAAACTGTTCTCCTGGGATGGTCGTTCTCTTATCCAGATGACACTTTCACTTGGCCAACGTCTTATCAGCAATCGAGTACTGTCAGGGCTCCAATACAGCTCGGGTGATTTGCTGTCGCCATCGATGGTGTTCGCCAGCTCTCCCCTGGATAGATCCCATAGCTGTATCGCATCGTCGACACGTATAGCGAGGATCTTGCTGTCCGGACTCAGATCGATTGCCTTCGGTCTTCCCTTGAGATTGAGCGTGGTTTTAAGGTGGAGGATACTTTGCCGCGCTGTTGCGGCAGAGTCGCCAGTCTGTCCAAGCGTTGCGTTGACGCTTATCCAGAGAAAGATTAGAACCAAGGCCAGCCTGGCTGTCTGCTTCGCTTGTAAAATTGTGGACTCAATTACCATAGGGTTGTTTAGTCATCGAGAAAGCCTGGGGCTCGAGATGTGAATCCGCAGGGTTCGCGGCACCTGATTTGTCGACAGATTAAGGGTTGGACGTAACGGTCGGCGGTTTCTATTGTGGCACTTCCTGAATTGTCACAACTTGAGTGATTGGGTCAATAGGATTGACAGCGCATGGTGAGTTGGCGTTCAGATAGTGCTAATCACGGAGCTTAATATCAAAAGCTGCCAAAACTCGCTCGGCAGTTTCTCGCGCGGCTTGCTTCAATGCGTATTCAGAAAAGAGTGGGCTGTTTTTTGAGGGCGCCGAGACGCCGCCTCGTCCGGTCTGATAGATCTGGTGATGACTCCGGCCGGACTGTTTGAATTTCGCGGTGCCGGGTTCGAGGATCGTGTAGCTAACGTATAACTCGTCTGCTTCATTCTTTTTTTGTTGCCTGCCGGCATCGGCCAATTCGCTTCCGATCTGTAGCCACACAACGTACCTGACAGTTTCTTCCTTAGCTCTCTTGATCGCTTCGGCGCGATTCATGCCGCGCCCTGCCGAAGTGACGATTACATCTGAAGCGTCGCCTAAACGCCGCACGCAATTATCAATCACAGTATCGGTAACATAGTAAGGAATATTTGACGTCGGATCGCGATTGTCGATCCCCACCAACAATTGAAGTCGCGGAGCCTGCTGCGGTTTCTTCTCGACTGCTTTGGGCCCCGAAACCGACGGTGCTGTACTGGTCGTAGTACCGCCGTTGGAGCGGCGACCTGACTGAGCATCAATGACGATTGCACAGACGAAAGAAATCGCGATCAACGAGAGAACCTGGCGGAGGTGAAGCATGTTCATTGTTCTTGACGCCATACTAGCATTGGAAGCACAAACAGGCATCGCGGTTTGCCAAGCCAGGGAAGGGCGATCCACGAATTCACCCCAAATAACTCGAACCCAGCCTTAGTTTCGCGCCGTTTCGTGTGTTTTAGTGGATCGCGATGGCTCCGCACGACTCGCTCGCCGCTCTTAACGAGCGATGCCACAACTTCTTAAGAGCAGTCTTTGATGTGACGTCGGTACCACCCGCGTGAGCGGGTGGATTAAGGACTCAACTATCGCGTCGAGTGTCTTAACCGACCCGCTCACGCGGGTAATACTGACCTCATTACGTGGACCGTATGGCCGAATGTCGTTGGCTCACTTTCCATTTATGCCTGCGAATAAATTAGACTTGTGACTGCTCCGATAGAACTCAACCGATGACAGAACAAACAACCCGCTCGTTAATCATCACTGGAGTCAGAACCCAAGGGCCAAACATTCGCGCCTTTGAACTGATGCCGGTCGACGCCGGAGAGACCCACGGCGTTCCTTTTATTTCCGGCCAGGTGGCGGTGCTCGGCGTGGGCGAAGAAGAGCCGGCATATTTTGCTTTCGCCGGAGCTCCAGCTGATCGCAACCTGGAAATCCTGGTGAAGCGGACCATCGGCGCCAGCGTCGCGCTGTTTGATATGAAGGAAGGCGAGCGGGTGGAATTGCTGAGCGTAGTGGGCCACGGTTTTGATCTGGAACAGCAGAAAGGCCGCGACCTGGTTTTCGTTGCCATGGGAACCGGCGTGGCGCCATTGCGTTCGGCATTGCGACACGTCCTGAGCCGCAAAGCAGACTTCGGTGAACTGGTCGTACTCTACGGAGCCCGCACGCCGGATGATTTCTGCTATCGCGACGAAACCCAAAGTTGGGAAGACGCGGGCGTCGAACTGCGTCAGGTCATCTCAAAGCCTGATGGGCACGATTGGTCCGGACCGACTGGTTATGTGCAGACACTGCTGGATCACGTGCTGCCGGATTTGAATTCTCCGGTGGCTTTGGTGTGCGGTTCACGGGAAATGATCGAGCAGACCCGCGATCGTTTGCAGCAGATGGGCTTTGCGCGGGACGCGATCCTGACAAACTACTAGTCTGAGGATGAGGTCAGTGACTGGGAGCGATAGCGACCGGTTCTCATCCTCGCGATCACGGGTAGTGGGAAACGTCGAGACGCGGTCGCTACCGCTCTCGGTACTGGCCTCGTGATGTTATTAGGGCTACTTCTTCAGATCGCGT
>JAWWPL010000398.1:0-6882 GCA_033850605.1 Blastocatellia bacterium
CCAGTAATTATTCTGGTGATTCTTGGGCCGGCGCTCCTCAATCTAATGGATCTATTGTTCAAGTGAGGAGTAGCACTCGAATTGCGCGAAACGATTGCACGGTTGACGATGTTAACTCGAGGAAAAATATTCATGTTAAAAAGCCCCATAAGAATTCTGCTGCTGACTGTGGCCATGATGTTTGCCGTGCAGCCCTTACAATCTGTTCACGGAATTCTCTTGTCCAGGTTGGAGCTGGCGACCATTGATGCGCCTGACACGGCAGCTTCCGCGAACCGGCCGGATGGACAAGGCAATGGCTTTCTTCGTGCTTTGAAAGCACCCTTCAGAGCCATCGGCCGGTTGTTTGGTGGTGGCAAGAAGAACCCGAATAAGATCGAGCGCATCTCTGCGAAGGACATCAAGAAATTCGAGAGCGCCCAAGCGAACCGCGTCGATAATCCAGCGCCAGTAACATCCGCAAGTCAGCCGGAGCCGGCGAAGAGCAACATTCCGTCGAGCGCTGTCGAGCATTTTGAGAAGGGCCGCGCCTTATTGAACGCCGGAAATCTCAATGCCGCCATTACCGAACTGTCAACGGCAGTCTCGCTGGATCCGAAGCTGAGTGAAGCGCACACGCTCCTGGGTGTCGCCTATGACCGCAAGGGTCTGTCTGACCGGGCGCGTCAGTCGTTTGAAGTGGCAATGCACGATCCGAATGACCAGGCTATGCACCTGAACAATCTCGGTTATCTCGAGTACACGCACGGCGAGTATAAAGAGGCGGTGAAATATCTGAAGCAGGCCGCTAAGCTGACGCCAAACGATTCACGCATTTGGAACAATCTCGGTCTGGCACAGGCGGAGCTCGGAAAATTTGACGATGCTTATAAGAGCTTTGCGCGGGCTACCGGAGAGTTCTATGGACGCCTGAATGTCGCGGCTCGGCTGGAACGTCAGGGTGCCACAGACAAAGCGATCAAACAGTTGGAAAAGGCGCTCGCGCTGCAACCTAATTCGAACGAAGTGCTGGGTCGTTTGGCGGCTCTCTATGATCGCTCAGGCCGGACTGAAGAGGCTCAGAAAGTTCGCACTGCGCTAGCGACGCTGCCGGTCGTGGCTGACGCCGGTCCACAACAGAACAAACGTTAAGATTTGCTAAAGGGTCGAGAGAAGATAATGCAACATCTGAGCACTCTGACGAGGGCGGAGATCGAGAGGCTGGGGCCCCCCATTCCCCAAGAGTTGATGGGAACCGGAGTCCCGGAAGAGGTCTTATGTGAGCTGGCGCTCAAGCATGTTGCCGCGCTGGTAAATCCAACCACTACATCCGTGGCGGAAAGGATCCACTTACCCTGGATAATAACCGATGAGCTGCTGCACCAGCTGTACCGCGAAAAGCTGATTGACATTCGCTCGCAGGGTCTTCCCGGGGCTACTCGCTATGCCATGCTGGATCGTGGTTGGGAGCGTTTGACGCAGGTGCAGCGGCAATGTGGCTATGTCGGTCCGGCTCCGGTTGCGCTCACCGATTACAGCCAAATGATGCAATTACAGGCCGTGCCTTTCCGGCCGGCTTCTACTGAAACTGTGCAGGCCGCTTTTCGTGATCTGGTGTTGCCCGAATCTCTACTCCAGACACTTGGTTGTGTCATCAACTCTCGTTCGTCATTGTATCTGACCGGCCTTCCGGGAACCGGGAAGACGGCCATCTCGGAACGCATGAATGCCGCGCTCTTCGGATTTATTTGGATTCCCTACGCGATCGAAATCGATGGCCAGATCATTCGGCTCTTTGACTCGCACTGCCACCGCGAGGTACCCGAGAAAGCTTCAGCCATCGAACACGATCGACGCTGGGTCGAGATCGAGCGGCCCTTAATCATTGTCGGAGGGGAACTGACGCTGGAGAACACCGATTTGGCGTGGTCCGAAGCGGCCCGGTCTTATGAGGCCCCATTTCAATTGAAATCGAACGGGGGCACGCTCGTCATTGACGACTTTGGCCGACAGCGCGTGGCCGCCAGGGATCTGCTCAATCGTTGGATCATGCCACTGGAGCGCCGGGTGGATTTTCTGACTTTGAATAGCGGGAAGAAGATCGAAGTTCCGTTCGAACAACTGGTGATTTTTTCAACCAACATCGAAGACAAGGAACTAGTCGATGAAGCGTTCCTGCGCCGGATGGGTTATCGGGCTCGCGTCGAACCTCCGAGCTGCGACGCATATGCCGAGATTTTCAGACGCGCCGCGAGCCGGCGGGGGCTTTCTCTGGATCCGGTTTGCCTGGACTACGTGCTGCGAAGATATGCCAGTGAGGCCCGGCTCATGAAGTCATGCGAGCCGCGCGACCTGATAAATCGAGTCAGTGATATTTGTATTTTTCAGGGAAGTGAACCAAGATTAACGACAGAACTTCTGGATCTTGCCTGGAGAAACTACTTCGGGACTTCGCACGGGTTTGGTGCGGACGTAACAGACGTCGTGCTCCCGGCACGTGCCGCATCGATTGCTAATTGAGTCGTGGTCGACAATATGACAATCAGCCGGTTTCTTAAATGGTCCGCCATGCGAGTCGTGGCGATCTGCCTCCTGCTTGGTTGTGCCGGTGCGATTGCGGCCCAGAAGCAATCTCGGCTCAGACATAAGCGCTCCAATGCAGCGGAATCCTCACCGGTAGCCGCGACCGTGCCGGCGGCGGCTGAGGGAGAAATAGTCGGCAAGCGAATACGATTCTCTGACGGCTCGACTATGAAAGTCGATGAAGTCTGGAAACAGGGAGAAGAGTTTTGGTGTCGCACTGGTGGTGTGACGCAGCGCGTCGATCGGTCCATCCAAGCTATCGATCCCGTTCGCGCGGAACCAAAGTTGGAGCCGGCGAAGTTCGTCGCGGCGCCGGGGACGACACCGGACACCAAGCCCCGCGCAGCAGAGGCGTTCTGGATTTACTTGAAAGGCGGAGCCCGGATGAAGGCCGAAGACGTCGCCGAGTCGGAGGCTGGAGCGTGGTACCGCCGCGACACCCTCTCGATTTTCATCGACCGGGATCGGATCGAACGCATCGAGCGCGACTCGGGGGTGACGAAAGAGGCCCGAGGACTAGCCGGATGGAAAGAACGCGGCTGGAGCACCGGCAACGGCAGGATCGACGACTTGATTCGCAGCAACAGTACGCGGTTTGGTTTGGATCCGTATCTGGTATTCTGCGTGATCGAGCATGAATCGCATTTTCAAGTGCGGGCTACGAGTCCCAAGGGTGCGCGTGGCCTGATGCAATTGATGCCTGGTACGGCCAGCCGATTTGGAGTGCGGCGCCCCTACGATCCGGCTGAGAATATTTTCGGCGGCACCCAGTACCTGAAAGAGTTGCTGAAAAGGTTCGATGGCCATCTGGATCTGGTTCTCGCCGGCTATAACGCCGGAGAGGGCGCAGTGATCAAGTACGGGGGGAATGTCCCTCCTTATCGAGAAACCCGCGAGTACGTAAAACGCATCACCAGGCGTTACGGCGCCAACGCATCGGAACCTGCCGAAAAAATCTCGGCTCCGCAACAGTGAGGAATGACTGGCGGTATGAGACCTTTCCTGAATCGCGCCCTGATCTTATTCACTCTCGCGCTCTTGACGACGGGTGTCGCCGCCGGTCAGTCGCCGGATAACGCGCCGCTGACGAACGCTGCGATTGTGAAACTTGTCCGGGGCGGCTTCAAAGAAAAAACCGTTATTTCGATCGTTGCCGCCCGGCCGGCCGCTTATGATCTGTCACCTGATCGCATGATCGAATTAAAGAAGAGCGGCGTAAGCGAAAAGATTATTCTCGCAATGCTGGCGCGTCAGGAGGACTTGAGCGGACTGGACGATGCTTTCACCGACGATCCTTTTTTCCGCGACAGCTCCCGGAAGCAGAAAGAGAACCAGAAATCGGGGGCGACTGATAACAGCACCGACATTTTTGGCTCAAGTGGAAGCGGACAGAGCAGCACGCGCAGCCGAGGTGGTAGCTCATCCGGTTCGGGCGCTACGGAAACGACCGGAAGTGCCACGGTGCGAATCATCCGGCCTCCCAGCGAGTCCGGGACGTCGCCGAAGCTTGAAAAGACGCCTGCGCTAACCAACGACTCGATAATTGATTTGGTGGAAGCAGGTTTCACCGAAGGGACGATCGTCCGGCGCATCGAACAATCGCCCGTTGACTTTGATCTTTCTCCGGCCAAAATTGCTGACCTGCGCAAGCATCGCGTCGGCGACAAAATCCTGAATGCGATGAAGGCCGCCAACGGAGACGATACCAACTCGAGTAAGACAGGGGCCACCTCCAATGGCACGCCAAGACCAGAGTAGCAGGCCGGATTCAATCAAACTTTCGCTAACGTCTGGTCTCATCGGACTTTTTCTGTGCGGGTTCATCTGCGCTCCGCGGTTACCCGGACAGACTCGATCGGGTAAGCGCACTGCTGCCAGTCCTGCGAAGGGTGCGCAACCTAAACCCACTCCCACGTCGGCGCGCCTCAAAACATTGGGCGCTCCCCCACCTGTCCCGGTCCTCAAGAAAAAGGAAGAAGAAATTAAGCCGGGCGACGTAATCTCGGTCAACACCAGCGAAGTCATGCTGCCGGTTACGGTGCGTGATTCAAGTGGACGTCTGATAAAGGATTTGACGCGCAGAGACTTTCGCGTCTTTGAGGATGGCAACGAGCAACCCCTCAGCGATCTGGCGCTACGGCAGGTGCCGGTCGACATCGTGCTCATGGTTGATTCCTCGTCGTCGGTCACCAGCAATTTGGATGACTTTCGCCGTGCGGTTGAAGGGTTTGCGACCCGGCTGGCGCCGGAAGATCGGATTAGCTTGATCAAGTTTGACGATCGGGTTGAGTTGTTGCAGGACTGGACCCAGAGCAAATTTCAGTTGCACCGCGCGCTAAACCGCATCCAGGCCGGAATGTTCACGCGCTTCAACGACGCGTTGATGCTGGCGGCAAGAGAGCAATTCGTTTCCGCCAAATCGCGGCGCGCGGTGATCGTCCTAACCGACGGCATCGATAGCGGTCGTGGGGCCACCGCGTTTGAGTCGGCTTTACAGGGCCTGCTGCAGGCGCAGGTAACCGTCTACGTGGTGAGTAACACTGAGATCGAGCGGGCCGCAAAGAAAGCAGAGCTTGATTCCATGGCTCAGGGAACGGAGTCCGAGCTGCGCTTCAATGAGATTAAGATAAACGATTTGCGCGAGGGATTAAGAGTGATTGATCTCAGTGAGGAGCGGCTGGAGCAACTGACTACCGCCACCGGCGGCCGACTTTACAAGCCGAAAAGCTTTGACGCGCTGGACGCCACTTATGCTGAGGTGGCTGATGAACTGCGCCACCAATACTCACTTTATTACACCCCTTTGAATAGGAAGCGGGATGGTTCGTTCCGGCGCGTTATCGTCGAAACTGATCCAACGGCTTATCATGCCTCCACCCGCGTCGGTTACTTCGCGCCGCGTGACTGAGCTTGGTTTGTATTTGAAAATCAACTTTCGGTCGACTGGTCGTCAACCAATTAAGCCGGGTTTGATTCCACGAGATCGAATCTGCGATGATGCCCCGCAACATCGTCATGCTTCTACTGCTACTCGTTCAACTGTTCAGGAAAACAAGAGGTACGCTAATGAACACTGGATTTCGAATCGCCCCCGCGGCGAAATGGCCCGTAACAGTAACCGTGCTGTTGCTTATTCTTATCGGCCAAACATCGACGCAAGTTAAGAGTCAACAAAGTGACCGAGGAGTGAGACTTGGAGCACCAGAATCGATTAAGGCCCTACCTGCTCAGGGCAAGCGCTATGCACTGGTCATCGGCGTCGACCGCTACGCAGATACCCAAATCACTACTCTCGGCGGAGCTAGTAATGATGCCAGGACATTGGCGAGCGCTCTTACCCAATACGCGGGTTTTCCAAGTGAGCAGGTAACGCTGCTCGCTTCTGATCAGCCCGCCGAGCGACAGCCGACGCGGGGAAATATTCTCCGCCGGTTGTCGAACCTCTCGGCAGTTATTCCGCCGGATGGGCTGTTACTGATCTCGTTCGCCGGCCACGGGATCGAACGCGGAGGGCAGGCATTTCTGCTTCCTTCCGACTCACAAGTAAGTAATGATGTTGATCTGCTCGAGCAGACTGCAATCAACGTCTCTCAAATCAGGGATCGAATCAAGAAGATCGGAGTTAAGCAGGTGTTAATGATCATTGATGCCTGCCGCAATGATCCTGTGGGACGTGCCAATGCCGACAATCCGTTGACTCCAGCTTACACGCGGGGCTTCAATTTCGATGTGCGCAATCGTGAGGTGCAAGCCTTTGCCACTCTCTATGCGACTGAAGTCGGACACCGGGCTTACGAATACAAGGAGAAAAAGCAAGGCTATTTTACCTGGGTTTTAGTCGAGGGCCTTAAAGGCGCAGCGGCGAATGAAAAAGGCGAGGTAACGCTCGCTGGTCTGGTGAAGTATTTACAAGAGCGTGTGCCAAAGCGCGTGCTGCAAGATTTGGGACCCGGCAAAGATCAGAAACCATTTGCGGTAGTCGAAGGATATCGCGCTGATGATCTGGTGATCTCTATCAGAGACGCGAAAGCAGCCGCTCAACAGACGAACACAGCTGATGCGAGCTCTCAAGCGAATAGTTCAAACGTTGACCCGGCAGTTGAAGTGAAATCCCGTGACGCGGACACCTCGCTATCGGGCACCACCTGGACCGGCTCCAGCCCCGAGGCTGGAGAATACACGATGGAGTTTTTGAAAGACGGTGAGCTTCACTACATCATCAAAGTTCTTCAGAACGGCGTCACTTCTCCCCGCACGGTCAAAGGCAGTTGGAAGCAATCGGGTAACAACGTGCAGATAGTGGTGGGCAATTCCTACTCC
>JAWWPL010000410.1:0-9531 GCA_033850605.1 Blastocatellia bacterium
TACGGTCCAAGGGTGCGCGAACTTGAAGTTGTAATCGGAAAGCTGACCGGCGAGTTGAAAAAAAGCGGCGCGGGTTCGGGCTCTTTGGGAAACTTTGTCACCGACGCGATGCGCGCGCAGGCCAGCCTCAAGGCGGGCAAGGCCGTCTCGGTAGCCCTGATGAATGCCGGCGGCATGCGGCGCAATTCAATTGGCGAAGGCGAACTGAAAGCCCGCGACATTTTTGAGTTGCTGCCGTTTGAAAACGCGCTAATTACCGTCGACCTCACCGGTGAGCAATTGACCAGACTACTGAAAATGATTGTGGCCGGCCGCGAAGCCCAATCCGGTGCGCGCCTGGTTTACAAGACTAATGCGGATAAGACGTCAGAGATGGAAAGCGCCAGATTGCGCGACTCTAGCGGAGAAAAAGAGATCGATCCGAAGGCCACATACACGGTCGTCACCATTGATTATCTCTACAAGGTTGGCGGCCCGAGGTACGGCATGCTGCAAGAAGGGAAGAACATGAAAGAGTTGGGGATTACATTGCGCGACGCGACGATCAATTATGTGAAATCCGAAACCGCGGCCGGCCGCGAGATCAAGCCAACCCTCGACGGGCGTTTCGTCTTCGACAAAGCGAATTCGGCCGTGACTGAGGAGGTACGCCCCTAATGACGACTCGCAGGGATTTCCTGGGCGCTTCGATCGCTGCCGGCTTATCGCTGTCTTTCCCGAAAAGCCTGCGCTCGCTTTATACGCCCGCTCGCGCGGCGATTTGGACCCCTTTGCTCGAGCCTCGAAAGGGCGAGACTCTGATCACCGTGCTGCACACGAACGACACGCACTCCCAAATCGATCCGATTCTTGATAACGACAAGACTTATCCGGGCAAAGGCGGCGTGGCGCGCCGGGCGACCCTGGTCAAGCGAGTTCGTAAAGAGAATCCAAACACATTGATGATAGACGCGGGAGACGTCTTACAGGGCACGCCTTACTTCAATTTTTACAAAGGTGAAGTTGAATACAAGGCGATGTCTCTGATCGGGTATGACGCGGGCACGATTGGCAATCATGAATTTGACAATGGGGTCGAGTCGCTGGCAAAGGCTTACCAATTCGCCAACTTCGATATTGTCTCGACGAATTATGACGTCCGCGGCAGCGCGCTGGAGAGCAGAGTCAAGCCACACGTGGTGAAGGAAGTTGGCGGCCTGCGGATTGGATTATTCGGCATGGGTATCCGGCCTGAAGGCCTGATCACTCCGGATAATTTCAAGCCGTTGAAATACCTGGATCCAGTAACCACGGTGCGTGATGCGGTGAAACTGCTGCGCGAAAAAGAGCGATGCTCGCTGGTGCTGGGGATGTCACACCTGGGTTATTATCCGAATCCCCACAGAGACGAGATCGGTGACACGCAAGTTGCCGCCCAAGTCGAAGGTATCGACTTTATCGCCAGCGGCCACACGCACACCTTCATGGAAGAGCCGGTGCTGCAGAAAAACCCCGCGGGCAAAGACACGATCATTTTCCAGGTCGGCCGCAGCGGTATCTTTGTCGGTCGCGTCGATTTCACCGTCCGAGACGGAAAGGTGACGGCCTCCGCGGGAAGACTATTAGACCTGCGCGACGAGTCGCTGGCTTAGTGGCACAGACTTCAGTCTGTGTTTGCGACGCAAAAAATCACAGACTGAAGTCTGTGCCACGATAATATGGCGGATGACGCAACCAGAGATCGAGTTCGTGCCCTTGTGCGCGACGTTTTGAGTAAGGCCGCACCGGCCGAATTTGAAGCGACGACTCCGGCGCAACCAGCACCCCCTTCCTCAACGCCTTCAGCGCACACCGGAGCAGCAATTACCCGCGACGAATCCGCAAAACTGGTAATTACCGAAGACGACGTGCGCGGACTCGAACGCGGATCGGTGCTACGCATCGCTGAGGCAGCGCGACTCACTCCGCTGGCTGCCGACATCATCAACGAACGAGGCATCGAAATCGTTCGCCGCGTGTCCCGCAAAGGCTCAACACAGACCAGAACGATTGCTGTCGGAGCGGATCACGGTGGTTACCCCATGAAGGAAGAACTCAAAACCTTCCTGGCTGAACTTGGTCATCGGGTTCATGATTTTGGCACCAACTCAGAGAGCGCAGTCGATTATCCTGACTTTGCTCATGCGGTCGCGCGGGCGGTCGCTGATGCTACCGCCGATGTTGGTATCGTGATAGACGGCGCCGGCGTGGGATCGGCGATGACTGCCAACAAAGTTCCCGGCGTGCGCGCCGCCGCTTGTTATTCGGTTGAAGTGGCCCGCAACTCGCGCGAACACAACGGCGCCAACGTCCTCACGCTTGGCAGCAAGACGATCTCCAGCGCCGAGATGCGCGATATCGTCCGCGCCTGGCTGGGAACCGAACTCACCGAAGATCGGCACCGCAAGCGCGTCAGCAAGATCGATGCGGTTGAACGACAGTACAGCCGCTGATTTCTAAACCACCTAAACGCGAATTGGTCTACTCGGTACCTCTCACTGGCATCTTGCTTCAGCAGAGGCGGTTAATGCTGGGAACGCGGATGTCTCGTCCGCAGGCAGGCCGAGGCGCCTTATTCCCGATATCGAAAACAACCAGCGTTTTGTCGCTCAGTGCGGACGGGACGTCCGCGTTCCCAGCAATCGCTGACAGACAGCGTTGACAAAGCCAAGTTGGTTACAAACGTTCTTGAAACGACGGCTACCGTTTAGTAGTTCCCCTATTTTCAAACCCTCAATCCACGAAGCCACACGAAACGTTATTTAATGCCCATTTCGTGTGATTTCGGGGATCGTTCTTGCTGAGGGAAAGACAACACGAAATCAAACCAGGGCACTACCTACCGTTTCAATGGTTTTGGCCAAAGCCATTGAAACGGCTATCATGTCATGGCTGATTTCGGTCACCTCGCTGAAGCGAGGGGCTAATGACATTCGATGGCCTATTCAAACAACGGCGATTTTGAACAACTGGTCGAGCAGATCACTGATGTGATCTACGCTCGCCTGAATGGCGAGAGTGTCGATCAGGCAAAGATGTGCGGCTGCACGTCGGAATGTTTTCATCGCTGTCCCGAGCGCATGCATCGAGTCGTCGACGCAGGCGCGGCGCGTATTGGACTTGTTTTAGGTCAGACGGCCTCCGCGCGCGATTGGGCCAGTTTGATCGATCACACTCTGCTAAAGCCCGACGCCACGGAAACTGAGATCAAACGGCTTTGCGAGGAAGCGGCGCAGTATCATTTCGCTTCCGTTTGTGTAAATCCGACCTGGGTGCGCGTGTCGGCCTGTAACCTTCAAGGCAGCGGCGTTCCGGTCTGCACGGTCATCGGATTTCCGCTGGGCGCTACCTTACCCGATGTGAAAGCTTACGAAGCCCGCCGTGCGATCATGGACGGCGCGCGCGAGGTCGATATGGTCATCAATGTCGGCGCCCTCAAGAGCGGCGACGACTGCCTGGTTGAACACGACATTCGATCCGTCGCCGAAGTCGCTCATGAATATGACGTGACCTGCAAAGTGATTATCGAAACCGCTCTGCTGACCGACGACGAAAAGGTTCGCGCCTGTCAGGCAGCCAAGCGCGCAGGGGCCGATTTCGTGAAGACCTCAACGGGATTCTCGAAGGGCGGGGCAACGGTGGCGGACATCGCGCTGATGCGTCGCGTCGTGGGTTCCGAACTCGGCGTGAAGGCCTCCGGCGGCGTCAAGAACATCGACGATGCACGCGCTATGGTGGAAGCCGGCGCCACCCGTATCGGCGCCAGCGTCGGCGTCAGGATCGCGCAGGAAGCTGCCGGCGTCAAGAGCAACGGCCGCGCGCCTACGGGATACTAAGAGTACGTCCGCGCAGCGGACGATCTGAAAATAGCCCAGCGATTTATCGCTGGGAAACCAAAGCAACTAGTCAGAGCAAGTCCGTGAAGCGGACGACTGAACGGTCTTGTGAGTTTTCGGAATCTGATTTCAGCCGCCGGTTTCACGGGCTTTCTGCTACGCGGGCCACCTCGCACCCAGCACTCAAGTGCTGGGCTATTTTCAAACGTCCGCTGCGCGGACTTCAATTCCGGATTTCCCAGAGTTGTTGTTGCGCTGGCTCTGATAGGCCTTTTCATCTTTACAGTTCCGGCCCAAACACCTTCTCAGGATGTCGATGTACTTCGCACCGAAACTGATCTAACCAATCTCCTTTTTACCGCAACTGACAAGAACAATCGCTATCTGACGACGCTGCAGCAGAGTGACATCCGCGTGCTCGAAGACGGAGTGCCGCAAACGCTCTTCACCTTTCAACGAGAGACTGATCGCCCGCTTTCCATCGCTTTTCTGATTGATGTGAGCATCTCTGAAGAGCGCACGCTTCCCGATGAAAAAGCTGCCGCTCGCACCTTCATCGAACATGTCATTCGATCAAATAAGGATGAGGCGGCAATCATTCCTTTCGAAGGCTACGCGCACCTAGAACAACCACTCACGCGCGACATGATTGGCATCTATCGCGCGCTGGAAAAAGTCGAGGTGGCATTTCCGGCCTATCTCGGTTCGGCGCCCCCAATCGGCGGTATTAATTCGGGACCGGGCACCGTTGCACCTCCGCGCGAAGGCTCGACCGCAATTTGGGACTCAGTCGCGGTAACGTCCCGCAATGTTCTGGCGCGAAGTCCGGGCCAACGACGACGTGCCATCATCCTGCTCACCGATGGACAGGACACCAGTAGCCGCACTCTGCGCATCAACGCTATCGATCAGGCTATCGCATCCGAAACCGTCGTCTATGCCATCGGCATCGGTGATAAGAAGTATGAGGGAGTCGACCGGAACGCGCTAAAGAACGTGGCCGAGCGCACCGGAGGCCGGGCATTTTTCCCCAAGAAGCAAGACGACCTAACGGCCGCTTTCGCAGAGATTGAGCAGGAGTTACGTTCTCAATACCTGGTCGCATACTCCTCGACAAACAAGACTCGCGACGGCGGGTTCAGACAAATGTCGATCGAAGTGACAAATCCCGAACTTCGCAAAGAGCAACTTAAGCTGCGTTATCGTCCGGGATACTTTGCGAAAAAACGATCCGGGTAGGATTTGGCCTTCACCTGGCAATGGTCTTTTCAATCCGGCGATCCGGAACCAGCCACATCACCGCTACTAGGACATAGAGCAGACAGGCCGCCCACGACCTGACAAACGCCAGCGGAATCGCCATCAGATAAATCACGACCGATATCTTGCCTTTGAAGTCCGCGCCCAGCGCTGTAGCCAGGAGCGAATCGGGCGCATGAATTGCGAGCAGCGATCGGGCCAGGATGAAGTAGGCAATCGCGGCGCCCAGGAGCACTCCTCCATAGAGCGACACCGGCACGGCGGCAAATTTATTTTCGCCCATCCACGCTGTCACAAACGGCGTTAGTGACAACCAAAACAGCAAATGCAGATTGGCCCACAGGACTCCACCATTGACGCGCTCAACTACCTGGAGGAGATGATGGTGATTACTCCAATAGATGCCGACGAAAACAAAACTGAGCACGTAACTAAGGAACACCGGAGCGATAGGGATCAGGGATCTCCAACTCGCGTCGTGTGGCACTCTGAGTTCGAGCACCATGATGGTGATGATGATCGCAATCACTCCATCACTGAAAGCTTCGAGCCGGCCTCTGGTCATCCGAGTGTTATTCCTCAAACAATGAATGGGAACTTAACAACGAGAAATCGACTGGCCCCGTCTTGCTCACGACGTCCTTCTTAGTCCTTACGTAGTACACGCTCCAGCGTTCGAGTAGTGTGATCGGTAACACTGCCTGCCGGTTGCGCCAGTCCTGATGTCTGGGCCGCATGAAGTTCGGCGCGAATTGCTTCTTTGAGTTGAATGACGTCGGCGTTTTCACCGGTACTCTTCTTTGATCGCAACAAGAGAAAGGCAAACAATGCGTCCACAAGAAGGATCAAGAAAAACGCCACCGCCGCAAACCCATTGATGACTCCATCGGAAGCGCGAAGCATCTGCGACATAACTCCCATCAGCATCATGACGGCAATTAGTCCGAATATGGTCACGAATACCATGCCAGCAACCAAAAAGTTAGGCGACAGAGACCGCTTGGGATCCTCGTTCTCTTTAGGGCGTAAGTCTGCTCCACATCGATTGCAATAGCTAAGACCGGGCGGGACCGATCCACCGCAAGACGAACAATACATGTCTATTACCTCCGTTCAACATACGAGATCGCGAACTGAAGGGTTCGCGTTTCCGCGCAAACATCCCAAGTCCTAGGTTAACGTCTTACTCATCGGTACCAAGCCAATCTTTACGCCTTCTCCAACTGAAAGCTCGACGCTTCTGTCGCCTTCATAACCGCAGGCCCGGTAGAGTTTGATGCCGGGCAGTGTAGACATCAGCTCCAGAGATTGAAAGCCGGCCGCTTTCGCTTCCGTTTCACATGCCTCGAGAATCGCGCGCGCGATTCCCTTCCTCGCGTGGCGCGGATGAATGAAGAAGGCGCGAATCTTCGCCGGCTCGGTCTTGGGATCGAGATAGCTTGCATCTCTGGTCGCGTACTGATCGCCACCAAACAAAGTCTTGCGTTTGCTCCAGCCGCCACAGCCAATCAACTCGCCGGCGTGATCAGCAACAAAATAAGTCTCGTCAAGAATCAAGTTACTATCGACGCCAAATACCGTGGCAATGGCGCCTTCGATTTGCACGTCAGTATAATCCTCGCGGCTCAGGCTGCGGGCTGAGTCTTTGATGAGCTGGGCGATGGCAGCGCGGTCAGAGAGGGTGGCTTTGCGGAGAAGGTAATCCATTTGATGGTGGCGCGAAACGCTGATTACGGTGTCTAACCCGATCGGCGAATTGAGAATTTTACACCCTTCAACCTTGAATCCCCTCCCCCTTTCCCTATATCCTCGCCCCAACTCTTATGGCTTCCAGACGTAATCTATTGGCTGTGATTCTGGGTGGCGGCGCGGGCAAGAGGCTCTTCCCGTTAACGCGGGATCGTTCGAAGCCGGCGGTGCCGCTGGGCGGCAAGTATCGTCTGGTCGACGTACCCATTTCGAATTGCATCAACTCGGACGTCATTCGCATGTTCGTGCTGACGCAGTACAACTCAGCGTCGCTCAACAAACACGTCGCCACGACTTACCGCTTCTCGCCGTTTGCCGACGGCTTCGTTGAGATTCTTGCCGCCGAGCAGACTCCGGAAAGCGGCCAGTGGTTCCAGGGCACGGCCGACGCCGTGCGCCAGGTGCTGCCGCACATACGCGACTGGCGTATCGACACCCTGCTGATTCTATCCGGCGATCATCTTTATCGCATGGACTATCGCAAGTTTCTCGCGCGACATGACGAGAGCAACGCCGACATTACGATCGCGGTTATCCCGATCGTGCCTGACTCAGCCAGTGAATTTGGTTTGCTCAAAACCGACAAAGACGGCCGTGTTATCGAGTTTCGCGAAAAGCCGAAAGGTGAAGAACTCGAGGCCATGCGCGTCGACACGACTTTGCTGGGGCTGAGTGCTGAAGAAGCCATGGCCCGGCCTTATCTCGCCTCGATGGGAATCTATGTTTTCAAATATGACCGGCTGGAAGAAGTTTTAGCCGAAGACAAAACGCGTCTGGATTTCGGCAAGGAAGTAATTCCCGAAAGCATCCACAAGCATAACGTCCAGGCTTATCTCTTCAACGACTACTGGGAAGATATCGGAACGATTGGCGCTTTCTACAAAGCCAATCTCGATATGACCACGGCAATTCCGCCATTCAATTTGTTTGATGCGGAAGCACCTTTGTTAACTCGTTCGCGTTATCTGCCGCCGTCGAAAATTGATGACTGCGAGATCCGCAATTCGATTATCAGCGAAGGCTGCATTATCAACGGCGCTAAGATTAATAACTCACTCATCGGCTTGCGCAGCCGCCTGGGCAACGGATCGCAGGTGGAAGCGTCGTACATGATGGGAGCTGACTATTATCAAACGCTGGAAGACATGGAAGTGGATATCTCAGCCGGCCGGCCGTGGATCGGCATCGGCGAAGGGACAATTGTCCGCCGCGCGATCATTGATAAGAATGCGCGCATTGGCGCTCGCGTTCGGCTGCTAAATGAAGCTGGAATAGAAGAGGCGGATGGACCGAACGGATCCTATTATATCCGGGACCGGATTATCATCGTGCCCAAGAACGGATTGATCCCCGACGGCACTGCCGTGTGACGGTTAGCATCAACGGCGCGGACCTTTAAACTTCTAACCAGGTTCAATCTCAAAGAATTCAAGATAAAAAGGCGGACCCGCAGATCCGCCTGTACCTGACACCTCGGTTTTGTATCGAGCCTATTGCCCGCCCGAAAATTCCTTCTTCAAAACAGGTGGTTTCCCGGTTTGATTATTGCTTTGCGCGGTCGCGTTTGCGCCGGGTTGAAAAACGTAGCTGTCGCGAGTGCGAACCACCAATTCAGGCCGGTTGACACGGACCTTGACGGTACGTCGCTCTCCCGCACGCGGCGCGTTCTTCGGATAATAGCCCAAACTGTACTGACGTCGTAGCTCTTCGGCCACCGAGCGAAACGCGACATCCATATTAGACTGCTCGGCATTGTAGAGACGCGCTCCACTCACGCGGGCCAGGTCATGCAGATACTGATCGGCGAGTTCGTATTCGCCGCGAGTGTTACCGGAACCGCCGCCTCCCGGCCAGTTACCGCCGCGAGCGCCACCGCGCCGCCCTCCACCGCCACCCGGGTAGTTACCGCCGCCGTTATTTCCGCCGCCGTTACCGCCCCCAAGGATCGCTCCGAGAATATCGAGAACGCTGCCGCCGCCGTTGCCCCCGCCATTGCCTCTCGGATAACTACCGCCGCCGCCATTGCCTCCTGGGTAACCGCCACCGCGGCTCCCGCGCCGCGAGCCACCTGAACCCGGCCAGCCAATGCCCATGTCGCTATAGGTGTCGTATTCGACCGGATAGATCAGCGCGTCGAGTTCTTCGGCATCACGCACGGTACTTTCGTAAGTCGCGTGCTTGCTGGTCGTATCAACTCCGTCGGTGAAGAGCACGATCGCCTTCCGGCCTTCGATCCGATTGAGGGATTGATTAATGACTTGATCGACTGCGTCATAGAGACGAGTTCCATCCCCTGGCTCGGTACGACGAATCGCATCGCGCAATGCGTTCCGATCATTCGTCGGCTGAGTCAGAACACGAATCTTGTCGCTGAACGAAACTACCATTACGCGATCATCGGGTCGCAATTGCTCGACAAAAGCTATTGCAGCGTCCTGAATCTCTCCGAGCTTATTGATGGTCGAACCGCTGGTGTCAATCAGCAGGGCCACAGTGAATGGTTTCTCGGTCGAAGCGAAATACGCGACTCTCTGTTCTGTGCCATCTTCCCAAACACGAAAGTCGTCTTTGGTCAGGTTGGGAATGTACTTGCCGTCGCGATCCATGACGCTAACAGGGATGCTGACCAGCGTCGTATCAACCCGCACGATATCGCCGGCGCTCACTT
>JAWWPL010000421.1:0-2659 GCA_033850605.1 Blastocatellia bacterium
TTGGAACATCATGATTACCGGGCACGACGATTTGCGGTTGCGGCAAGGCATCCAGAAAAGCGCGCGCCTCGCGAAACTGTTGCGAACGGGCCCGCTGCGTCAGGTCGCCTGACACTGCCACCAAATCCGGTTTGATCTCAGCCACGGCGGAGATCAACGGACTGACGAGCCGCTCATCGACGCGTCCGAAATGCAAATCGGAAAGATGGACCAGAGTGCGCATGCGCTATTTGTTTTCGCTGCCCGGCACCATTACCCGCAACGCGCCCGGCCGGTTTCGATAGTGAAGAGGCGTCGGCATTAAGTCCACTTCTCCGTCGAACGCAACTCGCAAATGCCGGTGTTTCGTTTCTATCTTCACTTCGCCACTCAGCAAGGCTAGAAAATCTTTTTCCTCACGCAGTCGCCCGAGCAACGCGCGCACCGCCAGCCGAACTAATCCCCATCGACCGGTCCGGTTGGTGACATACAAACTAAGCAGTCCCTGATTCAAGTGGGCTCGCCCGCCAATGTTTAGTCGTTCCATTATGTACTCGTTGTTGCCGACAAAAACGAACGGCGTGCGCAGGTCAAATTTTTTTCCGCTCGCAACCAGGCGAACATGAAGAAACGGATATCTGCGGAAGGCAGAAACGGCGGCCCAAAGGAAGGCCGGCCATTTGCCTGACCCGAGGCGCTGATTCTTTTCGCGTTCACGGACAATTGTGGGATACAAGCCCAGACTCGAGTTGTTGAGAAACATTCTCCCATCCACTTCACCCACATCCACCGACGCCGCATGGCCTGATATCACAGTCTCCGCTGCGCCTTCCAAATCGAGTGGAATCCTCAAGTCCTTGGCGAAATGATTGAGCGTCCCCAGCGGCAGCACGCCAAGAATTTTCTCACTGCCAACCAGATGCGAAGCGACCGTATTGATTGTGCCATCGCCGCCGCCAGCCATGACTACGCTCCAGTCTTCCTGCGCAGAATTCTTGGCCATGGCTGCGACTTCGGCGCCGCTGCCGGCAAGCAACACTTCAGAGTCAATTCCGCCAGCCGCAAAGATTTCCATCAAGCGCCGGCGAACATCTGCCTTGTCGCCGAATCCCGAACGCGCATTGATGATTACCTTGACGGATCTCTCTGACGACATACTACGGTAGTGTACAAGAGCTGTCTGGTAACCCGAGACTCCCGGCGGCACGGTACTGGTTCAGTTTGAAATGAAGAAGTCGTATTAGCACCTCACTTCTGAAGTGAGGATCACGAGCCATCGTTTGTGAGGTGCTAATGAGATCCAAAACTTTGGTAGTGGTACAGTTTGACTCCCTCTCCCTTTTGGAGAGGGCCGGGGTGAGGGCTTAGTACGGCAGGCGCGGAATGGTTCACCGGGCTTTAGCCCGTTTTCGAGACGGGCCACCCAGTCAATTCTTCAACGCTGTCGATGCTTGCGAAGAATTCCTAAACGGATGCGGGCTGAAGCCCGCAGCAACGTCGTGGTTGCAGTTTGCGCTCAGACCCTCACCCCAACCCTCTCCCAAAGGGAGAGGGAGTCAAACTGTACCACTACAAAAAACTTTCGTGTTAAGGTTTTCACTTGGTCACCGCTATGGCAAAAGCAACGCGCGATTATCATCCTGCCAAGCTCAAGAGCGCCGTTAAGTCTAAAAAGCGCGTCGAGCGCGGTCATGTCGTCATACCGCCGGGTGTCGAACAAATTGAAGTCGCGTTCGGCAACCGACAGGTAAAGCTGACTAATCTGAACAAGCTTTTCTGGCCTGAGCTGAAAATAGCCAAGCGCGACTTGCTTCAGTACTATGCGGACGTCTCAACCGTGCTGCTGCCGCATCTTCAGGATCGGGCGATGGTGATGAAGCGTTACCCGAACGGCGCCGCCGGCGATTTCTTTTTCATGAAGCGCGCGCCTTCGCCGCGACCTGCCTGGATTGAAATATGTTCGATCTCGCACGGCTCAGGAAACATCATTGACTTTCCGATCATTCAGGACTTGCCGGCGTTACTTTGGGTAATCAACCTGGGATGCATCGATCTGAATCAATGGTATGCGCGCTGTGACGATGTGGATCGGCCTGACTATCTGCACTTCGATCTCGACCCGGTGCCGGGCGCTAAGTTTCAGCAGGTGCGGGATTCGGCTTTAGTTGTACGCGACGCTTTAGAATCCTTGAAGATGCCTTGCTACCCCAAGACGACGGGGTCGAAGGGCATTCATGTCTATGTCCCGATCGTGCGCGGCCCGACGCAGAAGCAAGTGTGGACGATCGCCAAAGAGATCGCGCAGGTGCTCGAGGCGGCGAATCCAAAACTAATCACCGCCGAGTATCGAATCGCCAAGCGGCCGAAGGGACGAGTCCTGGTCGACTACAATCAGAACGCGTGGGGAAGAACGCTCGCCTCAGTTTATTCAATCCGGCCGACACCGAAAGCGATGGTTTCAACGCCGGTAACCTGGAAAGAGATCGAACGTGGCATCGACGTCGAAGATTTTCGGATCGACAACGTGCGTAAGCGAATTCAAAAGTTGGGTGACCTGTGGGCTCCTTTGGTGTCAAAGCAGAAGCGATTCAAGCTTGAGCCGTATTTGAAATAGCCCAGGAGCCGTCGGAAGCCCGACCGTAAGGGAGGGCCAGGCGCCCGATCAATCAAGTTGGGTGTT
>JAWWPL010000434.1:0-6550 GCA_033850605.1 Blastocatellia bacterium
TTGAGTCGATAGTTGTTCATTTGTCTTCTACTCCCTTGAACTAAAAAGATCGTTTCGGAAGGCCAGCGACGTCAGCGACCCCCCGCACAGCGGGCGGCATAGCCGAAAACGAAATAAATGGACCGGCAGCAAAGGCTGGCCGCAAAAAGCTGGCACGACCGCCGCGAGTCCTGTTAATCTTTCCTTCACTTACTAATGCGCAAATTGCGCGGGAAACCTCTAATGACAATCGCGCCGCATCAGGTCACGAGACTTTTGCAGGAATGGAGTGAGGGCGATGAGACTGCGCTGGAGCAGTTGATGCCGCTGGTGCATGACGAACTCCACCGGTTGGCTCATCAACACATGCGACGCGAAGGGCCGGGACACATTCTGCAAACGTCTGCCTTAATCAATGAGGCCTATCTTCGTTTGGTGGACCACCCAGAGATACGATGGGAGAATCGCAACCACTTTTTTGGTATTGCTGCCAGGTTGATGCGGCGGATTCTGGTGGACGACGCCCGCAAGCGAAACGCTGCTAAACGCGGCGGCAGCCTGATCCAGGTTCCACTTGATGAAGCGACTAGTTTGGCGGACGAGCAGTCGGCTAACGTGGCTGCGCTTGATGCCGCGCTCAAGATGCTGGAGACGATCGATGCGCGCCAGGGCCAGATTGTCGAGTTGCGGTTCTTTGGCGGGCTGAGTATCGAAGAGACCGCAGAGTTATTAAAAGTATCGCCGGGCACAGTGATGCGCGACTGGACGTTCGCGCGCGCGTGGCTGCGAAACGAGATGACGCGCGCGTGATCTCGAAGCCGTTTGATCTGAGTGCAGTAGCACGAAATGTTATTAGGCATCCCTGCTTTGTTTGAATGGTTGAGACCATTTAAGGGTGGCAGAACATTTCGCTCCTCACGGAGCTCGATGGATTTGTCTTAAGCGGCATTCTATAAACATTGCGCCGCTACGCGGCTCGCTTGACCATTATGCCCGACCCACATTGGGAAAATCTGAAAGAGATCTTTCACGCGGCGGTGGCCCTCGCGCCGGCTGAACGACATACCTATCTCGATCACGCTTGCGATGGCAATGCCTCTTTGCGCCAAGCGGTCGAGTCACTGCTGAAGTCCCATGAAGAAACAGGTAACTTTGTGGATGCGCCTGCATATCAAGCAGCGGCTGAGATGTTGGTTGATGGCGTGGATCTGAAAGCAGGAAAGAGTATTGGGCATTACCGGATCGTGCGGCTACTCGGCGAAGGTGGAATGGGAACGGTCTATTTGGCCGAAGACACGAAGCTCAATCGAATGGTATCGCTTAAGTTTCTCTCGACGAACTTCACGAACGATCATGAACGCCTGCGTCGCTTTGAGCAGGAAGCGCGCGCGGCCTCCGCGCTTAACCATCCGAACATTTTAACGATCCACGAGATTAGCGAAGCCGAAGGCCGCCGGTATATCGCGACTGAATTCATCGAAGGTAAAACATTACGTGAACGCTTGCAGTCTGGAATAGACATTGATGACGCCCTCGATATCGCAATTCACGTTGCCTCGGCTTTGGTCGCCGCCCATCGAGTAAATATTGTGCATCGCGACATCAAGCCAGAGAACATCATGATTCGCCGCGATGACGGCCTGGTGAAGGTGCTCGACTTTGGTCTGGCAAAGATGTCCAGAACGCGACCTGCAGAAGTCGAGATAGATAGGGAAGCTGAAACACGCTTGCGTGCGCAGACTGCGCCCGGAGTTGTCATGGGTACGGTGGCTTATATGTCACCCGAACAAGCGCGTGGTGACAGGGTTGACGAGCGCGCTGATATCTGGAGTCTCGGCGTAGTGCTTTACGAAATGATTGCCGGTTGTTCACCGTTTGTGGCCGGCACCTCGAATGAAATCATCTCGGGGATTTTGTCGAAAGAGCCGGCGCCCCCGCTGGCGCGTTACTCACGCGTGGTGCCGGAACGCCTGGAAGAGATCACCGAGAAAGCACTGACGAAGAACAGAGAAGAGCGCTACCAAACCAGTAAAGACTTGTTGATCGATCTTAAGCGGCTGAAACAATCGCTGGAACTTAAAGCCGGTATGGAGCGCACCGCTTCCTCTGAGAAGGTAAGCGTTCCTGCTTCTGATTCCGACG
The DNA here is from genome assembly GCA_033850605.1 of Blastocatellia bacterium. Classification (GTDB taxonomy): domain Bacteria; phylum Acidobacteriota; class Blastocatellia; order Pyrinomonadales; family Pyrinomonadaceae; genus UBA11740. The sequence goes on from JAWWPL010000434.1 coordinate 2,122, forward strand.
TAAACATCACAAAGAACATAGCGTCGGAAGTCGCCGCGAGAACCCATTCCGCTTCGAGCGCCGAATACCTCGTCACTCAGGTCAAGAGCCATAAACGCGGTGCAACTGTAATCGCCGCCGTAACGCTCCTGGCAATTGCCACTGGCGTATTTATTTACGCCTCGCGGCTGAAACACGTTGCCGCGTCCGCTCCCACTGAAATCAAATCGCTCGCCGTGTTGCCACTCAAATCGCTCGACACTGGGGACAGCTATCTGGGAATTGGGATAGCCGACGCCGTTATCCGGAAGATTAGTCAGACTGGACAGTTGACAGTCAGGCCGACGAGCGCGGTCCTCAAGTATGTTAAGGAGGAGACCGATAGTCTAGCTGCAGCACGCCAACTGAACGCAGACGCGGTCCTCGAAGGAACCGTGCAGCGCGCGGGCAACCGGCTGCGCGTGACCATCAATCTCTTGCGAACCAGCGACGGAGCTTCACTCTATACAGACAACTTTGACATGACGACGGCGGACGTGTTTGCGATTCAAGACAAAGTAGCCCAGCAGGTTGCTTCCCGCCTGAAAATTAGTTTTGATGCGGCCCAACAGACGCGGTTGAATGAAAAGTACCCAACCGACCCGAGAGCCTACGAGTCTTATATCAGAGGAGTTACCAGTCTTGATGAACGCGGCCTTAGCGAAGATTTAATGCCGCAGATGAGCGAAACGATCAACTTTTTCAAAAAAGCGATCGAGATTGATCCTAAATACGCATTGGCTCACGCTCAGTTGGCATTTGCTTACGCGTGGACGGCGCTATTCATCAAACCTGCGGAAGCAAAGTGGGCGGATCTTGCCCGAGCAGAAATCAAAGCGGCAACTGACCTCGATCCTAACCTTGCAGAAACTCATATCGTTCATGCTCTGTTACTGTGGAGTTCATACGAGGGCTATCAAAACGCGGAAGCCATCAGGGAACTGCGTCTCGCCAAACAACTCAATCCAAACATTAGCAACCCCGACTTAGCGGCTCTTTATGGTCACGTTGGGCTCGATGATCTCGCCGCGCAGGAGTTAAAACGCGCATTGGAAATCAATCCGACGAGCCAGAGCCTTAAAGACTTGACCATTATCCTGTCGTACCTAAGTAGTAAGCCTGATGAATGGCTTGCTGCTCGTCAAAAGCTTGATCCGACAGCAGGTCGTCCCCCGCCATGGTATTTTCTGCGCAAGGGAAACCTGGAGGAGGCCCAGAAGGCGATCGACGAGCGCCTACCAAGAGCTCCTAATAACTACAATCTCCTAATGCAACAGGCTTTGCTTCTGGCCCTCAAAGGAGAGTTTCAGCAAACGCAGTCAAAGGTGCCGGGAATCCTCGCCAGGATTCAGTTAAGCGATCAGAGTCGTCACCATTCTACTTACGATGCGGCGTGCATCTATGCGCTAGCGGGAAACAGTAGCGAAGCGGTCAGGTGGTTGAAGGAAACCGCCGCGACGGGCTTTCCCAACTATCCGCTCTTCGCGCGCGATCCTTATTTGGATCGAATCAGAACAGCGCCCGAGTTCATTCAGTTTATAGAGGATCAAAAAGCGCAGTGGGAAAAGTATCGGCAGGAATTTGGAGGTTAGCATCAGAGCAGTCCGAGTACATCCCAGACTTCTGTCTTAATTCAGTTTTCTCTGCATAGCCGCTACTACCTTTGAGGTCAATAAGTGTTCATCCACTCACAGCAGAGACCGGAGGGGACACGGAGAAGACGCAATGAGAATTTCAAAGTTCACCGCCCTCAGCCGCTTTGCCTCAAAAGTCCGAATTTTTCCTGACGACTACGACAGGTTCTCAGTTATGCCCCAACGGAGCAACGGCCTCCAGCCCAGGGTTCGGCTACCCTGGGTAAAGAAAGTGATCTTGTCCTCAACCGCAACGCGGTTGCGTCTACTTGGTGCATGTTTCTTGGAGAAAACGACGCAACCGCTTTGCGGTTGAAACTTCTTTTCTTGCTGGTTTCCCAGGGTAGCCGAAGCGGCAACCCTGGGCTGGAGGCCGTAGTCCCTTTGGGACATCACTGAAAATTCCCGCTGCCAAGTAACTGCAGTTTGACTCTGGAGGTAAAGCCGACCTCAGCCGGAAAAACCTTGAGGGGAGAGTCCATCCGGTTGTAGAATCGCTTCCCCAAAAGCACGACGGATTTTTCTCAGAAAGGACATCATCCATGCGATTTTCACGACTCTTCCTGACGCTGTTTGCAACCGGCGTGACCCTGATCGCTTTTCAGAAAACTACTTTGACTCAAACTCCGCAGCCGGCCCCCAGACACGTTCACTATATTGAACCAGCTCAACAAACAAAGTCTCCCACCGGCGCCATCGCGCCGCGGCTGCAGAAGCTCGGCACCCACACATTTCCCGTGTCAACAAAGAACGCTCAGGCGCAGCTCTTTATGAATCAGGGGTTGAACCTGTCGTACGCGTTCAATCACGCGGAAGCGGGTCGTGCGTACAGAGAGGCGGAGCGCCTGGATCCTGCTCTCGCGATAGCATACTGGGGCGAGGCGCTCGCGCTCGGGCCGAACATCAACGCGCCCATGGATCCAGCCAGCGAACCGAAAGCGCTTGAAGTAATTCAAGAAGCTATCAACTTAAAGTCAAAAGCATCTGCACGTGAGCAGGCGTTGATCGATGCGCTGGCCCAGCGCTATTCCGGCCGAGCCGAAGATCGCAAAGCTCGTGATCGGGCGTACGCCGACGCCATGCGTGAAGTGCATCTGCGCTTTCTCGACGATCAGGACATCGCCATGCTCTACGTTGAATCTGTGATGGACCTGCGGCCCTGGGGTTACTGGACGCGAGACGGCACGCCTTACGAAAGAACCGCGGAAATTGTGGCGCTGACTGAAAAAATCATCGCGCTCAATCCGCAGCATCCGGGGGCGCTGCATCTCTACATTCACCTGATGGAAGCGTACCAGCCGGAAAAGGCTGAAGCGGCTGCCGATCGTCTGCAAACACTGATGCCAGCCGCGGGTCACATGGTGCACATGCCCGCGCATATCTACCAGCGCGTGGGCCGTTATGCCGACGCCGCGAAGAGCAATGAACTCGCCATCGCCGCCGACGAAGATTACATCTCGCAGTGTCGCGCGCAGGGGCTTTATCCGATGGCTTATTATCCCCACAACCTGCACTTCCTCTGGTTTGCGGCGACGGCTGACGGCCGCAGCGCGGTGGCAATCGCGGCGGCGCGGAAAGCGGCATCAAGAGTTGACGATGAAACTTTAAAAGCAGTTCCGCTGCTGGCCGGCTTTCGGGTCGTGCCTTATTACGCGCTGACGCGTTTCGGAAAGTGGGATGAGATGTTGCGCGAGCCTGAGCCGCCCGCAACGAGCGCGTATCTCCGCGGCATGTGGCATTACGCGCGCGGCACAGCCTTCCTCGGCAAAGGACAGACCGATTCGGCCGATCAGGAATTCGCGAAGTTGGACGAGATAATGGCGGATAAGTCGCTCGATCAATCTCTATTTTCGCCGAACACCGGGCGCATGGTGCTTTCAATTGCGAAAGAAGTTTTGGCCGGTGAGATTGCCGCGGCTAAAAAGAACTATGACCCAGCAATCGCCCACCTCGAGCGCGCCGTACGACTGGAAGACGCTCTGGTGTACACCGAGCCGGCTGAGTTCCACTTCCCGCCGCGTCAGGCGCTCGGAGCAGTGCTGCTGGAAGCAAACCGCCCCGCCGAAGCCGAGACTGTCTACTGGGAGGATCTGGGGCGCAATCGCGAGAACGGCTGGTCGCTGTTTGGCTTGATGCAAGCCCTCAAGGCCGAAGGTAAAAATGAAGACGCAGCGCTGGTCGAGTTACGCTTCAAGAAGGCGTGGGGCAGGGCTGACGTTAAGCTCACCTCATCGCGCTTCGGACAATAAGGCATTTCGTAAGGTGGGAACGAGGAGGAAATAAAAAGCGGTTGGCTATGGCGCCAACCGCTCTTTTGTATGTGGTCCTGACAATTTCTGCCGTCGAGAAGTAACTTATCGCTTAAGAGAAGAACCCTCCGGTCGCTTCAGGATTTCCGCCAGGGCGCGCAGACGGCTGGCGTCGGCAGGGCTCCTTGAGACCGTTGCATAAGCGACCTCTTCCAGAGACGGCGCAAAGCTATTGAGCTTCGCGAGCGATGCCTTACTCATGTGCGACGTTTCGGCATTCTGAATCGCCTGCCGCAGGTTTGCGATTTGAGCGGTTGGTAGCGCTTGTGACCGCTCTAACTGATCGACATACGCCTTCGCCACGATCAACTGACGTGGCCACTCAATTTTTTGCTGGTTCTGCACATTGAACTCGGCCACCCGAACCGCTTTCGCAGCGTCGATTTCATTTTGAGTCAGACTCTTCGTCGGCGTCAGCTCAAAGATATCCAGGCCACGGGCGATCTCTGAAGCGTAAATCTGACCGTT
>JAWWPL010000524.1:0-8085 GCA_033850605.1 Blastocatellia bacterium
AACCAGCGAGGCCGCCGTCTTTGCGCGCAAACCGAATCGCGGACGAAACGTGAAATCGAATTTCGTCCCGCCGGCTCGCGGCCAGAGATAAACGATCACGCGGTCAGGCAGAACGTCATACTGGCTGATGCTCCAGTCCGATCCTTTCAGCGCGGCATCGAGCGAGGCCCGATCGACATCGGCGCCCGGTGGCAGACCAATCTCAGCCAACATCATCCCGTACCCACTGAAACCGATCCGCTCGGCCTCGACATGACACGTAATCCGATCGCTGATGTTGGCTACCGTCCGGTCGAATCTGGTGACGAGCCGCAACCCGCTGGATCCGTTCGCGCGCCAGTTATCATTCTGCGTCGCGATTGATTCGGCCCAGGGCAGGTAGTATGTCGCCACAGCTTGCGCCGACGCGGGCGAGCTTTCGCCGGCGCGTCGAATCTCAATCCGGTTATTGCCGCTTCGTACAAAATCATCGAGATTGACGGTGATAGGCGTGACCAAAAGCCCAGGCGCAGGCAGCTCGAGTGATTTCACTCGGCGTCCATTCACGAGTATCTCGGCGAGGTGAGGGGTGGTGAGCGAGCGCGCCAGGTCGCCTTCCCCAGCCAGTAACACCAGCATAGCGTCAAGCACATTGATCGTCGCCTGGGTCGAATACCAGACGCCATAGCGATCCTTCTCACGAAGCAGGAACAACAGACCCTGATTGATCAACTTATCTTTGTGACGAAAGAATTCCGCTCCCGAGGTGGCGCTTGATCGATTGCTGCTTAACTCGGATCCTGACTCGTAGTGCGCCAATGCCTGCACCACCAGGGCAGTAGTCTCAACGCGGCCTGCCAGTCCCCAACCGTAAAACGGCGTGTTCGTTTCCAGCGACCAGAAACTTGCACCATTCTCTTCGTGGGCGAGTGAGCGAAGTTTGTAGATCGCCTTTTCAGCGCGTTCAGGATCGCCGGCGGCCAGTGCCGCCAGCGCGTAAGACGCGAGCAGGTAAGGCTCGTCGATCTCTTCGGCCTGCAACGCCAGCCGCTCGAGTGCCCGCTTCAAGGCAAGAGATGACGCGTTCGGCGATGACGCGGCTGGCTTAGCCGAAGACTTACCTTCGTCCTTGCGTTCCGTCATCGCCAATACCCGGGCAACATAGGCGGTGAGCAAAGCCGTGCGGCGCTTGTTCTCAAGCTTGTCGCCATAGTCATAGGCGGCCCAACTGCCATCGGAACGTTGCTGTTTAATCACCCACTCACGGGCCTGGTTGATTACGTCCTCGTCGACGGCGATAAACTCCCGAGCCTCATTGAGGAAACGCAATGCGTAGGCGGTCAAGGCAAGATCAGGTTCACCCCGGCCCCAGTAAGTGAAGCCGCCGCTGCTATCCCGATAGTTCAGCAGCCGATCATAACCAGCGTGCAGATAACGCTCGGCCGTCCTTCGCGGCGGCGAATCCTGCCCTGACTTCTTATAGTTGCGGAGCAGCAGCAGGCTGGGATAGGTCGATGAGATCGTCTGTTCGCCACAGCCGTATGGGCGCTCCATGATCGCTTCGACACTTTCCGCGATATGGGCCATCAGGTTGGGATAGATCTTCAATTGTGCCCGCGCCGAATTTGGGATTAGAGACGCTGGGAGGTTGAGCGCAAGCACGCCGCTATCGGAAACGATGTCGCTCGCGGTCACCGATTTTTCTTCGCCGTCCGGATGCACCGTGATCGGTTTCTCGATTGCATCGCCGGCGGAGGTGCCCGTAGCGGTGATTCTTTGCTTGCCGTCCTTCACAGACGTCTGCGCCCGAAAATCAAACGTGCCGCGCGTGGCATCGCCAGCGGCCACATTGAGACTCTTCGTTGCCGGACCTAGCAGGGCGAACCACGGCTCAGATTTCATTTCCAGATTCACGGCTTGCGCATGATCCAAATAGTTACGCACCACTACGGGCAGCGAAATCTCGTCGCCTTCAGTCAGGATTCGGGGTGGATCGTGCTCGACAAAGAAAGGTTGGAACGCCTTGATCTCTTTTTCGACCGTCCCGATCTGGCCGTCTTCGGTTGAAGCGATCACCGACATCTTCCAGGTCGTGATGTTGTCGGCCAGCTTGAACTTCAATTGCGCACGACCCTGCTTGTCTGTTTCCAGCGACGGTTGCCAGACTAATGTTTCGGGGAAGTAGTCACGAAGGCGTGGAGTGGATGATTGTGAGCTGCCGGACTTCGTGACGATGTTCACACGTCCTCTGAGCAGCGAAAACTGTTTGCCTCTGACCGGTAGGTTGACCAAGCTGGAACTCGACAGCAAGGTCTGCAAGCTCGGGCCTCCACCGGTGACCGTAACAGTTTGGGTCGCTGTTCCGACTTGAAGCGAGACGTTTACCTCAACGATGTTGGACGCGCGCACCAGGACGTCGGTGATGACTGTCGCCATGAAACCGTTGGCTTCGAAACGCACTTCATACAATCCCGGCAGCAGATTTCCAAAGCCGTACTTGCCATCTTCGTTAGTTATCGTCGAATGAGTCGTCGAATCCGATGAATTCGTCGCCGTGATATGAGCGCCCGCAACCATCGCCCCATTTGGGTCAGTGACGGCGCCAGTAATCGCGCCGCTGGCGCCTGAGACAACGACCGGAGAGCCGATCAGTCGCAGCTTTGGGTCATTGCCCGCCTGCTCAGACAGAACACCAGCGAACGTAGCCACGTCAAAATCGTCAGGTGTCCCCATCCTTCCATCCGGGCCCGTGCTGCGCACATTGATCACAGTCGCGGTTTCGGTTACGGGAGTGAGTTGAGTTCGCTGAACCGGCGCTTCTCCGAACCTGGCTCGGTTTTCGATCTTGACGCGGTCGGCGTAGAAGGGCTGAACTTTAAAGACTGCGTAATACGGATGATTCCACGGGTCACGAAGAGATTCAAAGGCCAGACCTGAAGTTCGGAGAGATTCGAGCAAAGCCCGATTGCTCTGAGGAAAATGATTTGTATCCTTGAGTTGTTGATTGAGAGTGGAGTCCAGCCGCGCGCGGACATCAGCAAAGTAGTCGATCGATGACGTCCAGATCGTGAAGTCATCGCCCGAATAGTTCTGATCGCCTTTTTCAAACTCCTTATCCGGCCCGCTGCTCCTGACTTTGATCACAAAGTCGATTTTGTCGATGTCGAAATCAAAACGATAAGGACGGCCCCATCGATCACGCACCGTGTCGAGGTTGCTTCCCTCTTTTGCAACTTCGCTGCGCAGCGTGCCGGAATCGCGAATGAAGCCGCCGGTACGCTCATGATAGCCGCGCACGGCTCGATCAATCGCCTCTCCGACCGGACGAAAATATGCCCAGCCCGATCGTTCGACGGAAAAGTCATCAGCGGTATCGAAATGCTTGTCGGGCCCGGAACTCATCAGAGTCAGAACATCCGATTGCTTATCGACAGAGAAAACCGGCCGATATGGCGAGCCCCACGGATCACGCAACGCCGCAAAGTCGATCCCCGCTTCAGTCAGCAAGCGTCCGAGTTCACCCTCATCATGCGGATAATCCGAGGTACGTACATAACGCGCCGTCAGGGCTTCATGCAAAGACTTCAAATTGGATCTTATTAGATCTCCAAAGACCTTAACCTGATCGGTTTCATACTGCTCGCCCTCGTGGAACTGTGGGGCATAGTCTCTGCTTTGGTTCAGAAGCACCTCGGCAGCCAGATCCAGATCGGCGGGAACAGGCTTTGACATGTCCACGCTGCGGAGATCTCTGAGACTTACGCCCGCGATCTGATTGTCGAGTCCAAGGAAGTGCTGAAGCGTTTCGCTGGAGGTTGAAACGCGATGCCCGAATTCCAGATCAGTGCGCGAGCGTTCTTCCACGGCTTTGTCGAACACGACCACGCCCAGTGCCCCGGCCGTCGGACTACCGTCGGGGGCCCGCACACTGAGATCGACCCGAGCTTCCTGGCCTGGTCTGTAGCTGGCCGCGATCGAGCCAACCCTCACTTTCAGATCTCGCGACCGCGGATAGAGAACGCTGCGCGTGGCGATCATCCGGCGAGAATCCGTAAAGTCCTGATAGGCTGCAATCGTCAAGACATCCTTCAAGTCGGATCGATAAGGAAATGTGATCGAGCCGCGCCCATCGTGAAGCCGGAGCCTTTCTGAGCGGATGACACTCTGATCGCTGACCAGGTCAACTACAACGGTAAGGTCGCGCGCGCTTGAAGTGATCAAGGCCGTGATTGGTTCGCCTGTCTGGTAGATCGACTTTTCAGTCTCAACCAACACCGCGTCGTCTTCGTCAAGCGACAGCTGTTCGACCTTCGAGCCCGTCTGACCATGTGAATCGCTGGCCGTGGCTGATAGATCCAAGTCGTCGGCGTCTTTCAAGTCGACCGGTAAGTGGTGGCCGCTGACTTTGCCAAGGCCATAGCGATTGGTCCTAACAGTGACGAACGGGAAATCGCCACGCTCCCGTTTTAATGGACCCTTAGTCGATGGGGCAAGGCTTACATTTACTGTGCACTCGGCCGGCGATCCGTCGGCATAAAAGGTCGAGAGATAAAAGGTCAAAGGCAAGTTCCGGTTACGGGAGTCGTAATAATCCGGCCCGATCATATATACATGGATTGCCTCCTTTGTGATCCTTAGATCAAAGCGCCTTTGTTCGGTTCGGTTGGTAGTTGCGTCGGTGAAGTAAGCCGCATAGGGAATATCTTTGAAGCGGCGATATTCGTTATCACTGACTTCTTTGTGGTCATCAGTCAGCTTGATGCGCGCGACGAAGGCGCCATCGGCGTCCGTTTCTCCTTCGTATATATCGCCTTCTTCGATGTCCCACTTTTGTTCAGCGTAGTTCCACTCGCGCTCGTTCTCACGCACCACTCGCACATGGCCCCGCTTGACTGATTGGCCAAACACATAATCGGCCCGGACTCTGACTATGGCGTTTTGATTCGGGAGGTAGTACTTGTGATCTGGCTGAATAGCCACAGAGAAGTTTGGCAAATCGTAGCGACTGATGCGGAAGTCGTAGCGCATCTCTGAAGACTCATCGCCGCCGTCGACGCCAACCCAGATGCGATAGTCTCCTAATCGCGCATTGTCAGGTATGATCCAGTCGACGCTGGTAATTCCGAACCGCGAACTCTTAACCACGGTGCGAAAGATATTGGTATTTTCGGGGTCGTCAATCCTGATCCGAATGTCCTGATTGGCGAGCGCATGTTTTGAAGGAGTGACGCTCAAGGCCCTGACGTGCAATACCTGGCCCGGCTGATAGAGAGGCTTATCGGTGCTAATCAAGAAGCGCGCAAACTGATCGACCAAAACATCAGCGCTCAGTTCCGCTACGAGGCCGTTACGGCTGGCGATTACATGAATCTCCCCTCCATCCGGCTGCGACGTATGCGGATACCTCGGAAACCGCGCCGGTAGTTGAAAATTCAAGACCACATACCCGTGCGAATCACTGACTCCCGCGGTCTTAAGCTTTACGCTTCTGTCATTGTCATCCTCAAGCGTGACCTCTGCATCGATTGCCACGTTGGCGGCCGGCCGCCGGGTAATTGGATGGATCGTCTGGATGCGGGCGAAGTACCCTCCACCTTCGTGAACTATTTCGGAAGTTGCCAGGCGCACCTCGAACAAATCGGGCGTAATCTCGGATAGCGAGACTAACCCGTCGGTTGTGTTCGCCGCAGATTGATCGGAGATGACGCGATAGTGCAGGCGGTACCAAAGTAGCCTATGGCGCTCTGCCGGAAGTAGTTTCGACGAATTAAACGGCACCGGCAGCGTGAGAATTTTGGTTCCCCGAGCCAAATCTTCAACTCGGTCGATGCTTGCCTTGACTCGGTTTTCCGGATCCAGAACTTCTATTTGGATTCTGGTTCTTTCAAGTTCACCAGAGGAGTTGTTGATGGACAGCAGGACTGAGGCCGAGTCATGCTTAATATCAAACCTAATCGCTCTTTCATTGATTGTGATTACGCCGCGCGCGCGCGCCAGCGGCCCGAACACCAACAGAGCAATCGAAAGGCAAAACGGGAAGAGAAGCCACTTGCGGCTCATGTTTGTCTCCTGAAATCGAGTATCGGTGTTTCCACCTACTTAGATTCCGGAATCCGGGCACACTTCAACTAACGAAGAAACTGGATCATTCCAACGTTGATTGCGTTGCTTACTGATATTCAAATCAACGAGCCTGGGGAGGCGGTCGGCACTAGACTGCTTGCTCGACTTACGAGAATCGCGAGCCCGGGGAGAAACTTCGTGACGTGTCGCTCAGATGCATTCGAGTTCCGAATGGGTTGTTAAGTGAAATGAAATTTTTGCAGGTCATTCCAGAATCTCGTAGGGTCGGAGCCCCGACTCGTCGGGGTTCTGACCCGTTTGTGACAATCGCAGAAGTGTCCTAAGCGCACCCTCTCTCAACTCAGTCTGCATTGATAATCAATCAATGCAGACATCAACACTCCGCCACTATGTCATCGCCCGAAGATTCAGTCGCGGGCCCATGCTAGTCGTCATTGCCTTCATCGCAATCTGCTCAGACGCCGCCTTCGCCCAGGATCCGATCAGCAAATCTCTGCCTCAGCAAAGCAATGCCGCGGCGACTCGGCAACGTCGAACATCCAGCGAAAGCGAGGATGCGGTGATCGTATTCAGCGATAAGACGGAGATTCCGCGCAAGCCGGGGCGGCGGGTCTTTGTGCGTTCAACGTCGCTGCTGGTGCGAGGCGCCGTGGTCGAGGACAAGCTGCTCAAGCGGCCCGAGTTCCAGCAGCTCGGATTTGTCATCACGCGCGAATGGTCCGAAGCCGATCTGATTATTGAGCTGAGGCACGACCTGTTTACAAAATATGTTTTCACCGTGATAGACGCCAAAACAGAATTGGTGCTCGCGGGCGGAAAACTCAGTTCCGTTTGGGGCACAGTGGCGGGGAAAGTGGCGAAACGATTTGTGAAGGAGATGCTGAAGTTACCCAAGCCTTAGCGCTGGCCAGGCGAAAAACTGGTCGGCGATCAACGGAAACCACACTAATCAACACAAAGAAGAATGTTTGTCGATCGACTCCAGAAGCTACGGCTTCGATTTGAGATTTCTCACTATCTGATTGATTCGGTTCTGCAGGTCGGGGTTCAGGGCGGCGTCCAGCTTCAGGGCCGTATCAAATTCCTGTTGGGCTGCCGCATCGCGGCCTTGCAGCAACATGATCATCCCTCGATTCGCGTACGCCTTAGCGCTCATGGGATTCAGTTCAATGGTTTTGGTAAAGTCGCTGATGGCGCCGTCCAGATCTGCTCTCGCGCCACGCACGATGCCACGTTCGTAAAAGGCATCGGCGTCGTTCTCATCGATCTCCACAGCCTTGGTGAAGTCCGCAATCGCTCCGTCAAGATCACCTTTTTGCTTCCGCGCGAAAGCTCGATTGTAAAAGGCGAGAAAGCTGCGCGGATTAATTACGATAGCTTTTGTGTAGTCGGTCAGGGCGCCGTCCGGGTCGCCCTTGCGCATGCGCGCATAGCCGCGGCCGACAAACGCCTTGGCCTGTTGCGGACTGAGTTCGATGGACCTGGTAAAATCGCTGATCGCGTGGTCATGTTCGTCCTTATCGTCCAAAGCAATGCCGCGGTTGTAATAGGCGTCCGCATACTTGTCATTCAGTTCGATGGCTTTCGTGTAATCGGCTATCGCTCCCTCACGGTCGCCCTTGTCTCTTCGGATAGCGCCGCGGTCAAGGTATGCCTCGGCAATAGGATTGAGTTCGATCGCTTTGGTGAAGTCGCTGATGGCTCTGTCGTAATCAGTCAGACGCCTGAGTACCAGCCCACGACTGAAGTATGCGCCCGCGTAGTTGGGGTCGAGTTCGATGGCCCGGTTGAAATCCGCCAACGCACCGTCCAAATCACCGGCTTCTAATTCTTTAGTGCCGCGGTTGAGGTGATCTATCGCCGCGCGCCGGTTAACCTGCGCGCGAGTAACAGCCACATTCAGCAAGCAGCACAAAAGCAGGAATGGCAGCGAGAAACGGCGCATGTCTTTCGGGCTAACTGGAAGCTTAGAGTCAAGCTTTGGCTTGCGGCTGGTCATGAGGTCGGTACCACCTGCGTAAG
>JAWWPL010000530.1:0-5820 GCA_033850605.1 Blastocatellia bacterium
TCACTAACGCCTCGAATACTGTTTACGCGGTCAAGCGACTAATCGGCCGCAAGTATGACTCGCAAGAGGTTGGCCGGATGCGCGAGACAGCGCCGTTTGAAATAGTAGATTCCCAAAACGGTGATGCTCGCATTAGGGTGCAGGGCCGAGTGTACAGTCCGCCCGAACTGTCGGGAATAGTCTTACAGCGCCTGAAGGCGGCGGCAGAAGATTTTCTCGGCGAGGCGGTGGCCGACGCGATCATCACCGTCCCTGCCTATTTTGACGACAGCCAGCGCCAGGCGACCAAGGATGCCGGGAAGATCGCGGGCCTGAAGGTAGAGAGAATTATCAACGAGCCTACTGCGGCGGCATTGGCTTATGGTCTGGGAAAAGCCGACGCCGAGAAGATCGCGGTTTACGATCTCGGAGGCGGCACATTCGATATTTCCATCCTGGAAATGAACAATGGCGTATTCGAAGTCTTGTCCACATCCGGTAATACCTTTCTGGGTGGCGAGGATTTCGACGAGCGCATCATGAATTGGATGGCTGACCAATTCCATCAGGATACGGGGATCGACCTGCGCAAAGATCGGCTCGCCCTGCAACGTCTCAAAGAGGCCGCGGAACGAGCCAAATGTGAATTGTCTTCGCTTACTGAGACCAGCTTCAATCTGCCGTTCATTGCCGCCGATGCCTCGGGCCCCAAACATCTGAACAAGGTTCTCACGCGTGAGAAGCTCGAGGAACTTGTGGATGATTTGGTGCAGCAGACGGTCGAGCCCTGTGAAAAGGCCCTGACTGATGCCAAGCTGAAAGCCTCAGAGATAAGCAAGGTGATCCTGGTGGGCGGTCAGACCCGCTCGCCGATAGTCGAACGCGCGGTCGAACGCATCTTTGGACAAAAAGCGTCGGCGGAAATCAATCCGGACGAAGTTGTTGCTATGGGCGCAGCCATTCAGGGCGGCGTCTTGACCGGAGATGTTAAGGACATCGTTCTGCTCGATGTGCTGCCTTTAAGCCTGGGTCTCGAAACTCGCGGTGGGTTGTTTACCCGAATAATTGAGCGCAACTCGACGATACCCCTGCGCAACAGTCTGACTTTCACCACGGTGGTGGATAATCAATCGTCCGTGGAGATTCACATTTTGCAGGGCGAGCGCGAGGTCTCGACCGGGAATCGTTCTCTGGGTAAATTCGAACTGGTCGGTATTCCAGCCGCGCCGCGCGGTGTACCCCAAATCGAAGTTAGTTTTGAAGTCGACGCGAATGGGATCGTCTCGGTCTCAGCCGCTGACAAGGCTACGGGGCGCGAACAGCAGATGCGCATCACGCCTACCTCGGGATTGTCGCAGGATGAAATCGATCGGATTATCAACGAGGCCCAAGCTTCGGCCGAAAGTGATCGCGAACTGCGCGACAAGGTGGATTTGAATAATAAGCTCACTAGTTTGGTGAGAAACACGCAACGGGCCTTTATGGAATTCGGCGGATTGCTTTCCCAGCCGGCCCAGGACGAGGGTCAGAATATTTTGAAGGAAGGCGAAGCGGCTATTGGCGCGGCAGAGGTGGGCGCGATTCGTTTGGCGCTGGACTCGGTCGACCGGCTTGCGCGGCAACTTACCACGGCCATGATGAAGCAAATGGACGAGGCAGAGGCGAAAGAAGATTGAGTGGCTGTCGCCGTTTGTAAGACAAGGGTCAATGGACCTTGCTGCGCTGTTATGCGCTTGCGCGCAAACAAATGGTTTGCGTTACAATTATCGGGCGGTCAGTGGCTTGCCGGTACGAACGGTTGAACTGCTGGCCGCTCATTACTGATAACAAGGACGATGGCAATCAATAAACGCGATTATTACGAAGTACTCGGGGTGGCCCGCACTGTCACCGAACAGGATCTGAAGAGCGCTTACCGGCGTCTTGCTCATCAATATCATCCTGACAAAAATCAGGGAGATACTGAGTCCGAAGAAAAATTCAAAGAAGCTGCGGAAGCCTACGCTGTGCTCTCGGACGGAGAACAACGCCAGCGCTACGATCGTTTTGGCCATGCGGGAGTTTCAAGTGCCGCCGGCGCTGCCTGGGGCGCGCCGGGTTTTGGCAACATAGAAGACATTCTCGGCGATCTCTTTGGGTTCGGCGACGTTTTTGGCGCTGGGCGCAGCGGTTCCCGGCGATCGAGTGCGCAACGGGGCGCCGACCTGCGATACGATCTCGAAATAACTCTGGAGCAAGCCGCTGCCGGCCTGACAGCCCAGTTGCGAATTCCCAAGTTGGAAACCTGCGAGTCCTGCAAAGGCTCTGGGGCAAAGGAAGGCACCCAGCCTGAAGTTTGCCGCACCTGCGAGGGCGCCGGCCAGGTACGATTTCAACAGGGCTTCTTTTCCGTCTCGCGCACGTGCGGGTCTTGTCGGGGCGCCGGCCAGGTCATTACGTCGCCGTGTGAAACCTGTCGCGGCGCCGGTCGCATCGAGCAGGAGAAATCAATCGAGGTGAAGATCCCCGCCGGCGTTGAAACGGGATCCAGACTAAGGCTGCAACGCGAAGGTGAATCGGGTGTCTACGGCGGCCCTTCAGGCGATCTCTACGTAGTCATCCATGTGGCCGAGCACGAGCAATTCGAGCGGCAGGGGAATAATTTGTATGCTTCCGTGCCGATCACTTTCGCGCAGGCGGCGCTCGGCTCGGAAGTAAGTGTGCAGACCCTGGCCGGGGACCAACCGCTCAAGGTTCCGGCCGGCACTCAGACGGGCACGGTTTTCCGAGTGCGCGGGCAGGGAATGCCGGTGCTGGGCGGCCGTGGCAAAGGCGATCTGTTTGTATCAGTCTCGGTGGTCACGCCCACCATGCTGAACCGCGAACAGCGTAAATTACTCGAGCAGCTGGCAAAGATCGAAACTCCGGATTTGGAAGACAAGAAACTCGTCGACAAAGTACGCGACATCTTTGGCTAGGATTAATACCGAATAACCCTCCTCCTTGCTCCATGGCGACAACCCCAGCACGACCAGATCAGTAGCAGCCCAGTGAGCGGATGGGGCAACTACGGTTGTTGGTGATTCATCAGGTTGGTAACTTGCGGGTGCGAGCTGGCAGTCCGCGGTACATGCATAAGCTCGCGACTTGCGTAAATCTAACAGAGGTATCTTATGAAATCCCCCTTTGGTTTCTCCCGTCTCTCGCTGTGGCTGGTCCTGTTGGTGTCGGCTTTTTCCGTCGCCGGCGCTCAGGAGGAATATGCCGCCTTAAAAACCTGGGAGAATTTTGATTTTGCCAATCGCAGCGTGTCGTCGGCGGATATGTCCGCGCTGGCGCTGGAGGATCTAAAGCTCGTCCGCGGCATCGTCTTCGGCAAGCATGGCCGTGTCTTCAAAGATCCGGACATCAAACGCTTTTTGGAATCACGCACCTGGTTCAAGGCCAACCCAGACTTTCAAAACTCCTCCCTCAACGACACCGAGCGCCAGAATCTCGACGTCATCCGCATAGCTGAAGCTCGGAAGCATGACACAGTGCAACCCGGCGATATGCGCCTGTACCAGGACCGCGCTCTGACCAGAAAGAAGCTTGGCGAGCACACCAGCGCTGAATGGACTGTGCTGGCCGCGGAGATCGAAGCGATTCACGGAAAGCGGTTTGATGATACGGTCTGGCTGCAGCAGTACTTTGACGAACGTTACTGGTACCGGCCAGCGGCTCACTACGATCCGAAGGGTCTGAGTGCAGTCGAGCGCAAAAACCTGCAACTGATCGATACCATCCAGAAACAACAGCGTCGCGTGGCTCTTTCACCGGGCGATATGGAGCTGTTCGAGAACAAGTTGATCGCAGATCGGATGTTGCGCGGCTTGAGTCTGCATGAGTTGCGTCTTTTACGAAACGAAATCTATGCGCGCCATGGCCGGATCTTTAAGACCGTTTGGATCCAACAGTATTTTGGCTTCCAGCCGTGGTACGACCCGAAAGAGGATTTTAAGGATGAGGACATTTCGGGCAACGACAAAACCAACATAGAAACTATCGTCAGGTTCGAAAACAAGCTGCATGATTCGATCAGCAACAAGCCCATCACGCGGGCTTTGCTGCAGGGTTTATTCCTCGAGGATGTGCGCAAGATGCGCGACGAGATCTACGCGCGTCATGGAAAGGTCTTCAAGGATCCATGGACGCAAAAATACTTTGCCAGCTTTGACTGGTACAAAGCCAATCCAAATTTCACCGATGCTTCCCTAAGCGGAGTTGAGAAAGGAAACCTCGCGGTCATCGCCGGTTACGAGAAGAAAGCCGTAACAGTGATGTCCACGATAGAAGGTTGATAAGGCATTTGCGGGCCCCGCGTGACGGGGCCGAAAAAACAGGAAGAGTAGGCAGTAAGCAGGAGGCAGTAAAAAGGATGGGCAGGTTGGACCTGCCCATCCTTGTTATTTAAGGGTGTTTGGAATTGAGGTGAGGCGTCGCTTCGGCGGCGGCTCTTGTTAGCGCGTAGCTTCTCTCTGAGCCTCGAACCCTAACTATGCGTGGCCGCGGCTGCTGCGCAATGCTGCTCGAAAGCTTGTCGCAACTCGCCGGCAATCTGTTCGGGTCCCCGGCCTTCGATCTGATAACGCTCCATCATGTACACGAGTTGGCCATCCTTCAAAAGCCCGATTGAGGGTGAAGATGGACCAAAACCGGTAAAGTAACTTCGCGCTCTTTCAGTAGCTTCGATGTCGCCTCCGGCAAAAACGGTCGCGACTTTGTCAGGCCGAACCGCATTCTGGAGCGCCATCGCGATACCGGGTCGCGCTTTACCCGCCGCGCAGCCGCAGATTGAATTTACTACGACCATGATGGTCCCTTTGGAATCTTTGAGCGCCTGGTCAACGGCTTCCGGGGTTCTTAGTTCCTGAACACCAAGACGGGTCAACTCTTCGCGCATCGGTCGAATCACTTCTTCTGGATAAGGCATTTCTCTTAATTTCTCCTCTGAACTTATCGATCAATTTAGTTGAGTGGTAATTGTACCACGTTCGCTGAGTGGCACAGACTTCAGTCTGTGCTGTACTGCTGTAGGAGATCACAAACTGAAGTCTGCGCCACTCATCGTTATCTTACGGGGTTCGTCGCCGTCTCCCGAGATTCCAATGCGCCAGGCATCACCGGGAAGAGGGTAATGTCCCAGGCGCTCACCCCACTCGATGATGGTGACCGCGGTTTCATCACTAAGAATCTCATCCAGATCTACGGCATGTGCCGCCGAAGCGCCTTCGTCCAGACGGTAGAGATCGATGTGATAAAGCAATAGCCGGCCCTGATGAAGATTGACCAGAGTGAAAGATGGGCTGGTTACATCCTCTTCGTCCACGCCCAGTGCGCGGGCGACGCCTTTCACGAAAACAGTCTTGCCTGCGCCTAGTGGACCGTTAAGCAGAATGACCTCGCCACCGGAAAGCCGTTCACCGATGCGGACACCGAGATCGAACGTCTCTTGTTCGCTGAAAGAGACCCATTCACTGGCTGCCGACGTTTGTGCTGTGCTGCTCATAATCCGTGACGCAAGTCAGAAAATATCCGTTACGTTAAGGTGCGGTGCGGTCATGGCATTTTACCTTCGGGGTCGAGCGCGCAGATGGCGGCGGCCAGATGATCGCGTATGTCGGAAGCCACCATGCTTCGCATGCCAATCTCTTCAGCGGCCAGGTCACCCGCGAGACCGCTGATGTAGAGAGCGGCGGTTACGGTCTCTAATGCGTCGGCTTGCTGCTTCAAAGTTCCATAGGCCTGCGCCAAAAACCCTGCGATTACTCCAGTCAATGTGTCGCCTGCGCCAGCCGTCCCTAAACCTGGGTTGCCGGTCGG
>JAWWPL010000506.1:0-2990 GCA_033850605.1 Blastocatellia bacterium
TTCTGAACATAACCGGGGGGCTGAGCGTGCTGCGCACGCTGGCGGACAGGATGTCCGCGCTCCAGGCCTCTTTGGAAGATCTAGCGTTACGACCGGAGCGGCCCTCCCTGACGGTCGGGCTTCTGACACGTCCTTTGGACGGGGCAATTGACTCGCCATCTAAAGTTGGTTTAGCTTTCGATCATTACGATGAATGAACTCGCGGCAGACAACCTGGACGCCTCTCTAAGCGACTTGCATCAGTTTACTCGCGTCATCGCCGATACAGCTTCAGATGCAATCATAACTATCGACGAAGAGAGCACGATGCTTTTCGTCAATCGCGCGGCCGAAAAGATCTTCGGCTATTCACGTGCTGAACTCCTGGGCCAGTCTTTGACGATGCTGATGCCTGATTATCTCAGGCACGTACATCGCGCGGGTTTGAAAAACTATCTCGAAGTGGGCCAGCGGCACATCTCCTGGGAAGCTGTCGAGCTACCGGGTCTGCACAAAAGCGGTCGCGAAATTCCCCTGGAGTTGTCTTTCGGCGAATTTAGTGAAAACGGCCGGCGTTTCTTTACCGGCATTGCCCGTGATATTTCTGAGCGACGCCGGCTCAAGCGCCGGCTGGACGCGCAATTTCAAGTGGCGAGTATTTTGGCCGCGTCTGAGTCAGTCGCTGCTGCCGCGCCCGCGCTCTTAGAGGCGATCGGCGAAAGTGTGGGTTGGGAGTTCGGCCAAATGTGGGGCGTAGATCGCTCGGCCGAGGTGTTGCGATGTGTTGCGATGTGGCAGGTGCCGTCAGTTCAGGCCACTGAATTTGCAGAAGCCAGCCGGAGCCGAACCCTAGGTCGCGGCGTTGGCTTGCCCGGACGCATCTGGGACGCGCAGGAATCTGAATGGATTACTGATATCGCGAGCGATCCAACCTTTTTGCGTGGACCACTTGCGGCCAAAGCCGGCTTACGTTCCGCCTTTGGTTTGCCCATCATGGTGGATCAGGAAGTCTCGGGTGTCATGGAATTCTTTAGCCGTGATGCTCAGATGCCAGATCAATCGTTGTTGGCAATCATGAATATCATCGGCCAACAGATTGGCCACTTCGTCGAGCGCAAACGCGCTGAAGAGGAGCGAGCGCAGATCTACGATCGTGAGCAACGAGCTCGGCGGGAAGTCGAGGTGGCCATAGATCGAATGAAGCAGGTCCAAAGCGTTACGGATGTCGCGCTCGCACATCTATCGATGGATGAATTGCTGGCCGAACTCCTTACCCGGGTCCGTGATGCCATGAATGTAGACACGGTCGCGATTCTGTTGCTGGAGCCGGAAGGTAATGAGTTGGTAGCCTGGGCGGCAAAAGGTCTGGAAGAAGAAGTCGACCTGGGTGTGCGCATTCCAGTAGGAGCGGGATTCGCCGGCAAGATATCAGCCACAAGGAATCCGGTAATAATCAATGACCTTGAAACGGCCGACGTGCTGAACCCGTTGTTGAAACAGAAGGGAATTAAATCTTTGCTGGGCGTGCCTTTACTCGTCGAGGGCCGAGTGATCGGCGTTATGCATACCGGCAGGTTCACACGTTATGAATTTACTGAAGACGACACGCGCCTTTTGCAACTGGTCGCCGACCGCATTGCGTTGGCCATAGAAAATGCGCGTTTGTTTGAAGAAGAGCGCACCGCACGTCGCGAAGCTGAAGCAGCCAGCCGTGCCAAAGACGAGTTTCTCACAACGATTTCCCACGAACTGCGCACACCTCTGACTCCCATCATTGGTTGGATTCACATGATTCGCAATGGAATTCTGCCGGAGAAAGAAACGATCCATGGTCTCTCAGTTATTGAGAAGAACTCGTACGCGCTTAAGCGTCTGATCAATGACCTGCTCGATATGTCGGCTATTCTGAGCGGCAAGATGCGTATGGAAGAGTTGCCGGTCTCGCTCGAACAGGTGGTGCGCGAAGCCGTCGAGACGGTGCGGCCATTTGCGGCCCCTCGCAACATTGACCTCGTCGTCAACTTTCATGACTGGCAAAATGAAATAGTAAGCGGCGATCGCGCGCGGCTGGAGCAGGTCTTCTGGAACCTTTTGCATAATGCGATAAAGTTTTCACCTGCGGGCGGGCGGGTTGAAGTCGATGCGTCAGCTAATCAGACGGAAACCACGGTGCGCGTGCAGGATACCGGACAGGGCATTGCTCCGGAGTTTCTGCCATTTGTTTTTGAACGCTTTCGGCAAGCTGACGGCTCAAAGACCCGTTCATTCGGCGGGCTGGGACTGGGTCTGGCTCTGGTGAAGAGTTTTGTGGAAGCCCACAATGGAACGGTGATAGCTAAAAGCAAGGGCGGCGACCAGGGAAGTTGCTTTACCGTGACATTGCCGCTTCTACAGCCGCAGATTGAACCCGCACCTCAGCCGGCTGACAGAACTCCCACTGAATTGCCGGCTGATAAAGTTCACTTGATGATCGTCGAGGATGATTCGGATACCCTCGAGATGCTGCGCGCTACTCTCGAATCGCGCGGCTTCCGCGTGACCGCCTGCGAGTCGGCGGCAGAGACGCTGGCCGTGGCCCCAGGAATTCGCGTGGACCTGATCATTTCCGATATCGGCATGCCGGAAATGGATGGATTTCACCTGATCGAGAAGTTGCGCGAGCTCGCGGGTTACCAGGATGTGCCCGCGATTGCTTTGTCCGGCTATGCTTCGCAGAAGGATGCGAAGGCGGCCCTGGCAGCGGGCTTTAACGCTCATGTATCCAAACCCGTGGATCCCGCGGAGCTGATAATTATGGTAAACGGCTTGCTGCAAGGCGCTGCCCCTGCAAAGGCATGACAACAAGAGTTCCGAGCGCAACGGGTAGAACGAAGACTCATAAATCCAAAATTTCGCCCTTTGATCTACGTGATCTCTGCTAGTGTTTGGCTACCTCCCTCAGAATTTACAATGAGCGGACTGACTTCTAAGGCAAATCAAGTCCGAGCGATTGAAGAACTAAAATGAGAGAA
>JAWWPL010000507.1:0-5279 GCA_033850605.1 Blastocatellia bacterium
ACTCGAGCGAGCGCAGATTCCTCGCCACCACACCGCGACAAACCTGGTGGTTGTCGAGGATCAGCGACATCATCTCCCAGCCTTCGTACTTTTTAACCTGGCCGCCCACTTCATAACGCCGCACTTGTTCGTCCAGCGCGTACAGCAGCTGTTGGCCCGTCGAAGCTCCGGCAAACGCCGTGCGATGGTGTTTGGTGCCGCCGAAGCGGCGAAAATCGAGCAGTCCTTCCTGCGTTCGCGAGAACGGCACGCCCATGCGATCGAACAGATAGATAATCGCCGGCGCCATTTCGCACATCGCCTTCGCCGGTGGCTGGTTCGCCAGAAAATCTCCGCCATAGACGGTGTCGTCAAAGTGTTCCCAGGTCGAATCGCCTTCGCCCTTCGTGTTGACCGCGCCATTGATGCCGCCCTGGGCGCAGACCGAGTGCGAACGCTTGACCGGCACCACGGACAGCAGATCAACCTCGTGACCGGCTTCAGCAATCTTCATCGCCGCCGCCAGACCCGCGAGGCCGCCACCAACCACGACTATCTTGATTCCACTTGCCATAGTTTTTTCATGACAAACTTTCGTTTTGTCTTCAGGCTCCCTCTCCCTTTGGGAGAGGGTTGGGGAGCGGGCTTATCGGCCGCGCAGCTGCGCCCCTCATCCCCGGCCCTTCTCCCAAAGGGAGAAGGGAGAAAGCCCCTTAAAGAATCCCCGCCAACAGCCCGCCGGGCCGAATGAACGCAACGGCGGCGTTGATGCCAACGGCAAGCAAAAATATGCCGAAAGCCAAACATGCATAACCAGTGATTTTCTGCGCCCGCTCGCCGATAGTGATGCCCCAATCCACCAGAAACAGCCAGATGCCGTTGGCTAAGTGCCAGACCGTCGCGGTAATCCCGATAACGTACACGATAAATATCCACACGCGATGGAATTCGCCGGAAACAATGTTGAAAGCCTTTTCAGGGTTATCAGCCACCGAGATCGTATTAAGTCCCGGAATCAAACCAAAACGAAAATTTAAGACATGGAAGGTAATAAAGAAAAACAGGATGACGCCAGTCATTCGCTGAATCGTGTAAAACCAGTTTCGCGAGTAGGGATAATGCAAATTATTAGGTCGCGCTTCGACCGTGATCACCATGCCGTACACGGCGTGATAAATTAAGGGGATGAAGATGCCGCCGATCTCGACAAACAGGATGTAGGGGATCGACTGCAGATCCTTGACGGCGCTGTTGAAGTCGGCCGCCCCGGTCAATGCTTTGGAATTGGTGTAAAAATGCTCAAGTAAGAAAAAGCCGAGGGGCATGATGCCCGTTAACTGGTGGAGCTTTCGCAGAATAAAAGTTCTGCTCAGACGAATCGCCACGAGGGCTCCTCTCTGCGGGGTGTACTCAGCAAGGGTTCTGGTCTCAGCGGAAACAAGTTAGTTAGAAAATGTTTGAACACCTAAAATTATAGGGCGAAGAATCAGAAATGCAAAACGACGACGACGATCTCGATCCCTTTCCCGAACCGGTCGAGATAGAAATCACCGATGTTTTTGACCTGCACACTATCCCTCCGCGCGAAGTAAGGTTGGTAGTAGAAGAATACTTGCGCGAGGCCTATCGCAAAGGCTTTCGGGTGGTTCGGATCATCCACGGCAAGGGCATTGGCGTGCAGCGTGAGATTGTCAGATCGATTCTGGCGCGCACATCTTTCGTCGCAGATTGGACCGACGCGCCTCCCGGTGCGGGTGGGCTGGGGGCGACGATTGTGAGGTTTTCGGTGCTTTGAATAATGCCCAATTCACAGGATCTCAACTTCGGAGTAAACTCTCTGACATGGAACGAAACCTTAAAGAAGTCTTTCATGAGGCGGCACAATTGCCCGAGCGAGATCGAGCTACCTTAGCTGGTTTACTGATTGAGACCCTTGATCCGGTTTCCGAGTCAGACGTGGAAGCAGCTTGGTCCGAAGAAATCAAGAGACGCGTGGCTGAAATTGATGCCGGGACTGTTGAATTGATCCCATGGGAAGAAGTACGCGCGGAGTTGTTCGGCCACTCGAATGAAAGTTAGGCTTCACCCCGAAGCTCGCGCCGAACTTCGGGAAGCGCGTGGCTGGTACTTCGAGCGAAGCCCGTTAAGTGCCACAGCCTTCGCACACGCGGTTGACAATGCAGTCTCCCAAATCGCGGAAGCTCCGACTCGCTATCCCATGGCCGAGCACGGAACCCGGAAATTCGTTCTCGATCGATTCCCTTTTATCATATTCTACCGACCCGATGAGGTTGGGATAGTGATTGTTGCAGTGGCACATCAGAAACGGCGTCCAGGTTATTGGTCTAATCGCAGTGACGGTCTTAGTTGATGGCGTTCATGGGATATTCCGATAGTCCCTGAAAGACAATGAAAGAAACTGACTCGACCACTAGCTTTCACCGAGCAGACGATTGGAGAAGGTTTGTCGAGTACTTGCGTCACACCAATCGCTTTGCTTTGACGGACTCCTGGCGAAGCTTTATGAACCGGCTAATCGATACAGCGACAAAGCGCGTTGCGACAATCGCTCTGGGCTCAGAATTCTTTCGCGCAAGACAAGGTATTGCGTGGGTGGAGGAAGAGTTCGGCGGTGAGAGACCCGCCCCATATTCAAAACAAGAGATGGGCCCGCCACCCGCACGTCTTGCGCAAGGGGGGCGACTAAATCCCGGAGGAATTCCATACCTATATTTGGCTAGTGACATCAAGACTGCGATCGCTGAAGTGCGCCCCTGGATTGGCTTGGAGCTTAGCGTAGGGCGATTCGAGACCACCGAAATAGAACTGGTTCCAGGTGAAGAGGAACTCTATGTGGAGCGAGACCCAGCGAGCTACAGCGATGAAGAAAAAGGACTAGCATATTTGGGGAGACATCAATTCCGCGTTTTCTGAGCCAACATCTCCACACGACTCCCATTTGAGTTACCTGCCCACTCAATACCTGGCAGAGGTTTTGAAAATGAACGGCTATGATGGGGTTATATACAAGAGTTCGTTGAACCCAAGCGGCCATAACCTGACATTGTTTGATTCCAGAAGCGCTTTATGCGGATATCGTCATGTTTACCAGGTGGGAGCACTAAAGTATGAATCAGAACGAACCCAATAATCGTAGGCAACATCCCGCACGACACAACGAGGAATGGTGCCCCCGGCGCGATTCCAACGCGCGACCTCTCGCTTAGGAGGCGAGCGCTCTATGCAACTGAGCTACGGGAGCACACGAGAAAGATAGTACAACGTCAGTTCGCGGTTTGTCAGTTCTTCGTTGAGTCGGCGCACGGTCGGCCGTATCAAAGATAACTCCGCATTTGAGTTTGAGGGAGGCTAAGAACGAACGTAGTTTTTGTGTGATTTCGTGGATCGATTTTTTGCCGAGTCAGGGACGATCCACGAAATCACACGAAGTGCGCCCAGCAACCAGAGGACCAATCCATTCTCAATTCCCTGACTTCTACCCCATTTACGATTGATACTTAATCAGTGACCTTACGTCGTATCCTTCAAGCTTCTTTCTACCCGGAAGGAATTCCAGCTCAACGACAAAGACCAGCCCTTCGATTTTGCCGCCGAGACCTTCCACCAGATCACAAACCGCTCGAGCGGTTCCGCCGGTGGCCAACAAGTCATCAGCGATGATGACTCGCTGTCCCGGGCTGACGGCGTCGCTGTGAATCTCGAGCGTGTCCTGCCCGTATTCAAGATCGTATGAGATCGAAGTACGTTCCGCCGGCAACTTCTTCGGCTTGCGCACCGGCACAAAGCCCGCGCCCAGGTGATACGCCAGGGCGGGCGCGAATATGAAGCCGCGCGCCTCGACGCCAATCACAGTGTCGATTTTCATCCCCTCAAATTCCGCGGCCAGGGCATCGACGGTCTGCCGCAGGCCGGCGGGTTGTTTCAGTAACGTAGTAATGTCGTAGAAGTTTATTCCCGGCTTGGGAAAGTCAGGCACTTCGCGAATAAGTTTTTTCAGTTCATCCATATCTCTTCAATCAGCCTCAACCTTGAGCTAAGCTGGAATCGAGCCGCCCCGTTTCCGGGTGCGGCATGATATCATCTCCGGCGATCTTCCCAGCTACCCGCAGCCTTGAGTCAGGAGTTTCTTCAGCGTGCGAGTTTGCGGCCCGTCTATCCGTCTTCTCTTTTTCTCAGCAGCATGTTGGGCGTGCGCGATAACGGGGTTTGCGCAGGAGCAGACGCTGCCGCGGCAGGGCGCCGACGTAGTTCGGGTCAACACCGCTTTGGTGCAAACCGACGTTATGGTCTTTGACAAGCAGGGCGCGTTTGTCGATGGATTGAAGCGCGACCAGTTTGTTTTAAAGATCAATGGAAAACCTCGGGACGTTTCCTTCTTCGAACGAATCGTAGCCGGGAGCCGGAACGAAGAAGCCCAGATCGCAGCGGCACGGGGAGGATCAAATGCCGCCGCCGGTACCGGCGGCGCCATCCCTCTGGATCGCGGCCGCACGGTCTTTTTCTTCATCGATGACTTTCATCTCGCTCCCGGCAGTAATAAACAGACCCGAATGATGCTCGAACGTTTTGTAGACCGCCAGATGGGTCAGAACGACGAGGCGGCTATCACCTCGGCCAGCGGGCAGATTGGGTTTTTGCAGCAACTCACCGATGACAAACGCGTCCTCAAGGCGGCGATCGGGCGACTGACGTCCAGGCCATACTCGACTGGGGATTCCCAGCGTCCGCCGATGACGGAATATCAGGCCCAGCTCATCGAAGCACAGAATGACGACGTATTAACTTATTTCGTGGATGAATTGATCAGGTTGGAGAACCTGCCGCGGAATATGGCCGCATCAATAATTCAAGGCCGCGCCGCGCAAATCGGCCAGCAGGCCGCCTACTTAACCAACGGTACGCTTAACTCATTGAAAACTGTGGTCAAGAACGCGACCGGTTTGCCGGGACGCAAACTGGTTTTTCTGATCTCAGATGGATTTCTCCTGGACAATAAGAACTCAGAGCCAAACGATCGGCTGCGTCAAATCACTTCCGCGGCCGCAGCCGCGGGCGTGATTATTTATTCGATCGATGCGCGCGGCTTGACGTCGGGACTGCCGGACGCGAGTCGCGAGATGCCGTTTGATCCATCTGGCAGGCTGGTGCGTGGAACGGGTGGCGAACTCATCGCTTCCCAGGACGGCCTCAACGCTCTCGCTGCCGACACAGGGGGCCGCGCCTTCTTAAACAGCAATGACCTGTCACTCGGGGTCGCCCGGGCATTGAAAGAAACCTCC
>JAWWPL010000511.1:0-3697 GCA_033850605.1 Blastocatellia bacterium
AGAAATGCCTGTTCCCGAAAAAGGCAAAAGAGGCTGCGAAGGAACTAAAGAAACTCGGCGTCGAAGTTGCTGCCATACCGGGGGCGCCGATTTTCGAGCGACGCCAGAGCGCGCTGATTCAACGAACGATGAAGCTGGGACTGCTGGCCGAGAATAGCGGACGCTACATCGCCGCTGACAAGTTGTACACGCGCGCTCATCTGTTGGATCCGGCTGATCCGACTCCGCTTCGCTTCATGGGAGAGAACTATCGCCACAACATCGGCGACTGGAACAAAGCGCGCACGGTTTTCGAAACGATCTTGAACATGCCCGCTGATCCGCTATCGCGATCGGTCGCGCTGCACGGCTTGGGCAAGATGACGATTCACGACGGTGAGTTCAAAAAGGGACTGGCCCTGATGGAACGCGCGGTGGCAGAGTTTCCGCTGGCGCTCGCATATCGCAACCTGGCCGTCTATTGGAATTCCGAAAACGATCCGGCGAAGGCCAACGAATATACTCAGCAAGCACTGGCTCTCGATCCGGCCGATCCTTATAACCTGGTTTTCGCCGCCGTTTTCATGGCTGCGAATGGCAAGAAGGAAGAGGCGTTAAAGATCGCTCGCGATAACGTTAATCTGATGCCAGCCTCGTACAATCTGGCCGCGATCTATGCACAGAATGGACAGCGGGAAAGAGCTCTCAACCTTTTGCGCCGTCACTTCTTCCAGTACGAACGCTACCGGGCGGTGCGAGAGAAAGAGATGATGGAAGCGCGCGTCGATGCAGTGTTCCAATCAATCCGCACCGATCGTGAATTCATCGCCCTGACAAATGGCGCTGACGGTAAACTGCCAATTCCGATGAAAGGGATGCCGGCGACGCAAGCCAGCCCGAATCGTTAATTGGTGGAAAGTGGGTCGAGATCCTCAACCATGAAACTGTTGCGCCGGCTTCTTCCATTGTCCGCACTTCTAGCCGCGCTCGTTTTGACGACGAGCGCGGTTGTCTTCTCACAAAGAGGCAAAAGCAGCATCACGCGCATTCGCTTTGCGCGTGGCCGCACTACTACAGTCGAACATGGTTCGGTCCATCGGGGCGTGAGCCATGACTATTTGTTGAAGGCGGGCGCCGGACAATCAATGAGCGTCCACTTGTCAGCCCGAGGCGGGGTTTGCTTTGACCTTTACACCCAGGGAACGAGCGAATCTCTGGCGCAGTGCTCGCGGGATTGGTCCGGAGAACTGACGCGATCGGGCGACTATCGCATCAATGTCCTGCCGGACACGACGACCGAACGCAGTATTCCCTACACCCTGGAAATTACGGTCCGATAGGACTTCCCTCAGTTGGGAGTTCAGCCCAATCTTGTCGCCGGCCAGTCTAAACACTGAACCTTGAACTCAGAAAAACCCACAAGCCTTCGTACAAATTCTTAGTGATCAGGTTTATGTTTGCTGCTAGAATGCGGCCCAGTCTCCCTCGGAATTTTGCAACCCTGCCTCGACCTTGACGTGTAACGGTAGGGAAACTTAGTCGTCTCAGTTCAACCGTGCGAGCCTGGCCATGACCCTGGTCAGCCCAGTTTTCTGAAACATCTGAGGTGCTTATGTCACTTACTCCCATGCGCCGGATCTTCCCAGCCCTGAGGGCGTGCGGTCTGATAGTGATCGCCTTCACTCCACTCTGTTTTTCTCAGCCACGACCGGGTGCAATCAAAGGTACAGTCACAGATCAACTCGATAGTCTGGTGGTAAACGCCACCATAGTTATTAAAGATGCTCAGGGCAGAGAGAGAACGGTAATGACCGACTCATCGGGCAGCTATGAATTCCGATCGCTTCCCCCGGGCTATTATGAGCTCAAGGCCTCAGCCGTTGGTTTCACGTTACGCGAAGAGAAGAAGATCGTGGTTAAGCCGGGCGCGGCCACGATTCTCGATTTGCAATTGAGCATCGAAGCCCTCGAACAGTCAGTCACTGTCGATAATAAGGCGCTCAGCACCGATTCGGATCGCAATGGAGACGCCATGGTACTGCGGGGCCGCGAGCTCGAGGCTCTGCCCAATGACCCGGACGCCCTGGCGTCGGCGCTGCAGGCGATGGCCGGGCCAACGCAGGGTGAAAACGCTCCCCAGGTCACCGTCGATGGATTCTCGAACGGGCGCGTGCCGCCCAAGGAAGCGATCCGTGAAGTTCGCATCAACCAGAATCCCTACGCGGCCGAAAATGAATATCCAGGCTGGGGCGGTATTGAGATTTTTACTCAACCCGGCTCTGAGAAGTTCCACGGTGGGGCCAGTTTTAATTTCAACGATGAAAGTCTCAACTCGCGAAATCCTTTTGCCCCGCGGCGCGCTCCTTATCAACAGCGCGGTCTGAACGGAAGCCTGACCGGACCAATTATTCCCAAGCGCGCCTCGTTCGCTTTCTATTTCGGACGCTATGCCAGCGAAGGCAATTCGGTCATCAACGCCACGATTCTCGATCCGGTTACCTTGAAGCCTTCTCTCTTTAACCAGACCCTGGTAACACCTCAGACGTCTACTTATTTCAATCTGCGTGGCGATCTAAAAGTTAATAAAAAGCACACCCTGGTCGCGAATTTTGATTACGGCCGGTTCTTCCAGAACCTGCAGGGAGTGGGTGGATTCACGCTGCCGTCCCGTACGTATCGCGGCCGCCGCAACAGCTACAATTTGCAAGTAACAGAGACCGCGATCATCAATGAAAAGACAATCAACGAAACTCGCTTGCAGATAAGCCATAGCATTTTTAGCCAGGTTGCCGACAGCGCCCTGCCCGCGCTCAATGTCGCCGAGTCCTTTTTTGGCGGCGGCGCCCAGGTTGGCTCTTCGTCTAACCAGCAGGATCGCTTTGAGGTGCAAAATTTCACCTCGTGGTCTACCGGCCGGCATTTTCTCAAGATCGGAGTGCGTCTCAGGAATGTACGGCTGAGAAGTATTTCGCCGAATAATTTCGGCGGCAGTTATACCTTTGCCGGCGGCATAGGCCCGAGCCTCGATGCCAACGATCAGCTGATTACGGGCGGGCCGGCTATTGAGATTAGCAGCCTCGAGCGATACCGGCGCACGCTTGTATTCCAAAGACAGAATCTGACCGCGGCTCAAATTAGAAGCCTGGGAGGCGGCGCTACGCAATTCTCGATCGCCGGTGGTAATCCAGAGGCCGACGTCAATCAGAATGATATTAGCTTTTACGTGCAGGATGACTGGAAACTGCGGCCAAACTTTACCATTTCTCCGGGGCTGCGTTACGAGAACCAGAACAACATCTGGAGCAATTTGAACTTTGCGCCTCGAATTGGCTTTGCCTGGTCACCTTCTTTCGGCGGCAGGAAGAAAACACCTCCGGCGGCTGACGTTAAGAATGCGACCGCGGCAAAACCAACCACACCTGCGAAGCCGGCCGGCCCCAGCGAACCGAAAACTGTGATTCGTGGCGGAGTCGGTGTCTTTTACAGTCGCATATCGGAAGATTTTATTCTGCAAGCGCGCAGATTCAACGGCGTCAATCAGCGACAGTTCGTAGTCTCGGATCCCGCGGTCCTGGACGTCTTTCCAGTGGTGCCGCCAATTAGTCTGCTCGACGCCTTTGCGCAACCGCAAACGCGACGCCTGCTCGCGGGAGATCTGGCTCCAGCGGCTGCGTTGCGAGCCTCAGTCAGTCTTGAGCACCAACTGCCGCGCAAGCTA
>JAWWPL010000003.1:0-6420 GCA_033850605.1 Blastocatellia bacterium
GCGAGAGCTTCTTCCAATGGAGTGAACTGTGAGCGCAGCACCGGCTCGATTCCTGCACCTGTCTTGTAAGCCGGCCATAGACCGTTGCGGAAAGACTCGATGACATGATCAGTCGCCACGCCTATATTGGTCGCGCCGTCTTCGATCATCTTTGCCACCATGTTGAGGACGCCGCTTAAGGCGCCGAAAGGTGGATCGATCTTCTTGAAGCGCCGGATGCCGTAGAAGTGACGAAAGAGTTCGTAGGTGCCGTCGATGAGATGAACGATCATTAGCGGAGGTCACGGATCAGGTCAAAACCGGGATTCGATGTCAGCGCGCGCGCTGATTCTAATCCATTTCGACCAGCGCCAAAAACAGACACTCCATGAAAAGAGATTTCGTGTGGTTTTGTGGATCGCCTTATTAAGTTACGAAAGAAATTTGTCAGGATTAAAGAGATCCACGAACACACACGAAGACTAAGGGATGTTACTTGCCTCGCAGTGGCGCCAGACGCCAACGGCCGTAGGCGACGAACGCCGAGAGCAAAGCCGTTACCAGTGGGAACATCGCCGTCGCGCCACCGCCAATCTTTAGAGTTATTACCGTCGCACCGATCACTATGATCGTCAATCCAACGGCAGCCAGCGGCGTAAGCCAGGTCTTAATCCGGAAAAGACCGGGCAGAATTAGTCCGAGAGCGCCGAGCACCTCAACCACGCCGAGGAAGCGCAGGAACAGCCCCGGCATTACCATCTGTTTTGTCATTTCTTCGATCGGCAGGACGAGCTTTGTTACGCCGGCTAATAGAAAGAGCAGCGCGAGTAATACCTGAATAATCCAAAGTACAACGTTCATGATCGATCTCCTGGTGACTAATTACGAGGCTTGTGATCCAGCTCGGTCTTTCTCTACGGCTTTGGTGCGGATTCCGCGACTGACTTCATTTGCGCCAGGCCCTTCTCGAAATCGCTGCCGACCATCTTGTCGATGTTCATAAAAAGGTGAAATGCCTTGGCGATAAAATTCTTGTCGCCGTCCATCGCCCATGTCACTTTAGTTTGATTACCGTCAGGCTTGAAGGTGAATACGGTGTTGCTGCTGGCTGCGAAGGGCCTGACGAAATCCAGTTTGATCTTCACCAGATCGCTCGGATGGCTCTCAGTGATCAGCATGCGACCTTCGCCGACCTGGTTGTTGCCGGCCCAGGTGTAAAGGGCGCCGTTTCCCGCGGGCGCGCCTTCGAAGGTCTGCTTCATCGACGGGTCGAGTTTCGCCCATGGGGACCAGGAGTTCCACTTGTGAAAATCGTTGACCTGCGCGAAGACGACTGATGCCGGCGCATTAATGGTGGCGGTCCGCTCGACGTGATAGGTAGAGGACTGGAGTGCAATAACCACCAGCAGTATGACGACGATGACAACCAGGCCTAAAAGGATCTTCTTGATCATAGGGGGCTTCTCCTTAGTTGGTTTTGGTCTTTGGTGTTCAGCGAGTTTCGAAGCATACGCCAGGTGGCAAGCTTCTCGCTAGCCTTTCGGCAAACATATTCTGATTGTGGATCGCGGACATCCGAGCGCAAGCGAAACCAAGATCAAGTAGCGTGCTGCGCACGCTGGCGGACAGGATGTCCGCGATCCGCCTCTACTTCTTCCTGCTTGCGCGCGCCTCGTTCTCTTTGATTCGAGCCCTGACAAGCTTCTTTACTAGCGTGGCGGGAAGCGGCTTGTTCGCCGGGAAACGAATTGTGCCTTTCGACGTCTCGTAAGGTTTTAGTTCCTCCTGATACGCGTCCATAACGGCGGCGCCGGGAAAAATACTGCAATGGTTCTTGAACGCCGCAAAGCCAACCACCATGCCGTGATGTTTGTACATGGGCATTTGGTAACTGATTCCTTCAGAAGCCATCGGCGCAGCGGCTTTGATCGTCTTACGCAGTTTCTCGAGCGTGGCGCGCGCTTCTTTCGGCACGCCTGCCAGATACTCATCCACGTTTTTTGCCGGAGGGTTCGCCGCATCAGATTTTTTCATGACTCTTCTTCTCCTCTTCAGCTGAGCGGGTCAGACTCTATAGTCAATTGGCGAGGCGTCACAAAGCTTTCTTTCTTGATCTTAAGCCGCAGCTGCAGGCTCCTGATATAGACCGAGCACGTTTCCTGCCGGGTCACTGAATCGCGCCGTAATCTCCGGTGCATCACCGCCGATCGGTTGCACGATGATGCCGCCGTGCGCGATGACCGCGCTGATGGTAGATGCAACACTGTCAACCATGATGTAGATCAACAGGCCGGGCTCGGTCATGGCCTTTCGGCCGAGAACCCACGTGCCGCTTACTTCACCAACGCCGTCGTCAAAGGCGAGACTGCCGTCGCCGCGCTTTCGAATGCTCCAACCGAAGACACTTCTATAGAAGTTTGATGAAGCGTCGATGTCCAGAGCCGGAATCTCTATGTAGCA
This sequence comes from Blastocatellia bacterium, assembly GCA_033850605.1. Taxonomy (GTDB): domain Bacteria; phylum Acidobacteriota; class Blastocatellia; order Pyrinomonadales; family Pyrinomonadaceae; genus UBA11740. The sequence goes on from JAWWPL010000003.1 coordinate 2,440, forward strand.
GACTTTGCCGTTTGAAAGTGTCGGCCGCTTATTGTTTTCCATCCTTTTTTTCGAAGCGGACATCCGTCAGCCTGCGGCGCACTGCATCGCTGCTTGTAATCAGCGCCGGTCTATTCGCGCTGCGCGCTCAGGCGGACAGGATCTGCGCGCTCCATCTCCTTACTTCGCTTCTTCGCAGTTTACCATCCATGGAATGCCGAATTGATCGACGCACATGCCGAAGCCTGGGGACCAGAATGTCTTTTCGAACGGCATCCTCACAGTTCCGTTCTCAGCCAGAGCCTGGAAGATCCGCTCGCCTTCGGCCGTACCCTTCAAATGGAGCGACACGCTCATTCCGTTTGGCTTTTGGTAGCTGCCTGGAGGAGCATCGGCGCCCATCAGCACTTCATCGCCAACGCTCAACGTCGAATGCATTATTAACTTGTGCGTTTCAGCGGGAAATTGATCAGCACCAGGCATTTCACCCCAGGTCATTTGAAAGGTAGTTTTGCCACCCAGCACCTGTTCGTAAAACTTGAAGGCGGCCTGGCATTGGCCGTCGAAACTGAGATATGGATTGATTTGCATGTCGTGTTCCTCGTAACTCGTGAATACGCGCCAGAGGCGCCGTTGAAAACAGTGTTCTTGCCTATTACGCTTTGGGGCTCGCTCGTAACCGGATTACACCGCCAATCCAGGCACAGGGCAACGCCGTCGCGATGAGCGCGAGCGAAAACCATCTGGGCCCGTATTCCGGCCCCTTGTTCCAATTCGCCGCGACACCCACGATGCCCAAGGCGAGACCCACGGCACCAAGCACCAGAGCGTGGGCCATCGGTCGACTGGGCGCGAGCCGCGCCGCGATGTAGCCACCCGCCACCCCGTAAACGATCCGGTAAGCCAACGCCAGGACCCAGAGCGCATCGGCCATCGGCTGGAACCAGGGTGGATAGATCCCCGTTGCGTGCAGCACCACATCAGTGCCGAGTGAAAGAACAATCACCGCAAGCACGCCGGCGAGCACAGCGCCGATGCTGCGAAGAAGGCGACGGTTACCTTGCGTTTCGCTCATAACTCCATAGCTCCCTTTCGAACGGCAGGATTATCACCCTTCAGACGCCTGCTTCAAGGCCGCGATGTCGATCTTTTTCATTTGCAACATCGCTTTCATGACCCTTTGCGTTTTCTCCGGATCTTTGTTCTTAAACAGCTCCGGGAGAATGGTGGGAACGACTTGCCACGACAAACCATACTTGTCCTTCAGCCAGCCGCACTGACTTTCTGCACCGCCGTCAGCCGTGAGCTTTTCCCAAAAGTAGTCCACTTCTTCCTGGTTCTCACAATTGACCACGAATGACACGGCCTCGGTGAATTTGAAGTGCGGGCCGCCATTCAACCCGACGAATTTTTGTCCATCAAGTTCGAATTGCACGGTCATTGCGGAACCCGCCGGCCTGCCGGACGCCTTGGCTCCTGCCTCTTCATAGCGGGTTACGCTTCCAACCTTTGAATTCTTAAAAACAGAACAATAATAATTCGCAGCCTCTTCGGCCTTGTCGTCGTACCATAAAAACGGTGTAATTTTCTGCATCTTAGTCTCCTCTTGGTTTGCTTTAATTGTCCCTTCACTCTTTGGGAGAAGGGCCGGGATGAGGGGCGTAGCTGAATGCCACCGCTCAAGCCCTCTCCCCAACCCTTTCCTAAAGCGAGAAGGAGTTAAAATCCCGACCAACTTAAACCTTTTCCCTATACATTATTGGCTCTCTGACTATAAGTCGAACGAGGGGAAGAGCCTTAGCTTTGCTTTGCGGCAACCTGCGCGCGCAAGCGCTCTTCCTGCTCCCTCAATTCGGGCGTGAACTCGTCGCCAAAATCTTCAGCCTCAAAGACCTGGCGAATCTCCACCTCGGTATCCTCGAATGGGGCGCGCTTGAGCCACTCGATCGCCTCTTCCTTCGACTTCACTTGCCACATCCAATAGCCGGCGACCAGTTCCTTGGTTTCAGCGAACGGCCCGTCGATCACAGTCGCTTTCCCACCTGAGAACTTTACGCGCGCGCCCGTCGAACTCGCCTGTAACCCTTCGCCCGCGAGCATCACGCCGGCCTTGACCAACTCTTCGTTGAATTTTCCCATTTCGGCAAGCATCTTCCCAGTCGGCATCACGCCTGCTTCCGAATCCTTATTCGCTTTAACAATAACCATGAATCGCATTGCAATTATCTCCTCTGAAAATGTAGAACAGGCTGCCAGCCTGTTCATGTTTGCTTAGAAGGGGCTGGCAGCCCGTTCACGTTCGTCTAGAACGGGCTGGCAGCCCGTTCTACATTTAGCTCCCGGTGGAGATGAGTTTTGGAATAGGTTAGGTTAAGCCGCAGCCTTTGTTTGCCACAGACCCAACGCGGCGCCGGTCGGATCGGCAATAATGCTGAGCCAGCCCATATTCGGCACCTCGATCGAGTTTTTCACAATCTTCGCGCCCAAAGATTCCGCTTTCTTCGTGGCCGCGCCGATATCGTCTACCAGAACGTAGGCCAGCCAAAACGAAGGGACGCCGGGCATCGGATTCTTAAGTATTCCGCCACCGGTCCCATCTCCGACCTTGATGATCGTGTAGGTGTCACTGGGACCCATAGCCATATCTTCCAGTTCCCAGTCAAACAACTGACTATAGAATTCCTTCGCTTTATCGACATCCGTCGTATTCAGTTCTACGTGCACAAATGGATTTGCCATTTCATCCTGCCTTCCTTTGTCATATCGTCTCTACTTGTTAATCGAACAGCCACCGTCCGGATCGACATTGATGAGAAATTTCTCTCCAGGTTACACGCGTTTAGGATATCGTCCAAAAGTGATGTGGCAGGAGGAGACAAGCTACCACTGGGAGCGCGGGCGCCTTCGCCCGCGCAGCACGCTCAATCTCAAACTTCTTGACGCTGTAACTGTTTCGCACTTCGCGCTCATAGCGGGCGAGGATGCCCGCGTTCCCATTACTCACCGGCGCATTCCAGATCGGATCCAGGATTAGTTAGCCGGCAGGCCGCCAATCTCCATGACCGGACGGATTTCCACCGTGCCGAATCGGGCCGGTGGAATTCGTTCGGCGATGCTGATGGCCTCGTCCAGATCACCGGCATCGATGACGTAATAGCCGCCGAGTTGCTCGCGAGTCTCGGCGAATGGACCGTCGGTAACAACCCGTCTGCCATCGCGTACGCGCACGCTGGTCGCAGTTGCGACGGGATGCAGTGGGCTGGCATCCAGATAATGCCCGCTGTCATTGAGAGCCTGAGCGAGTTGCGCCGACTCGACGTAGCAGTGTTCGCGCTCTGCTTCGGTCATTGCCTGTTCATCCAGATACACCAGCAACATGTATTTCATATTGTTCCTTCCCCTTGGGTTCAGACTTCAATCTTCAGATTGCCAACCGGTCTGAACCGCTTCCCGCCATTAGTTGGCCGCTGTTACGCCGACGCTGGGGCCGCCGTTTCCACCACCGGCCGAATTTCTATCGAGCCGGTACGCGCTGACGGAATCCGGGCCGCGACGCTTTGTGCTTCGTCCAGATCCTTTGCTTCTATCAGAAAGAAACCGCCAAGTTGCTCTCGCGTTTCCGCAAAGGGGCCGTCAGTCACCAGGTGTTTACCATCCCGAACGCGGATGGTGCGAGCGGTGCTCGTTGGCTGCAACTGGTCGCCTATCTGATATTTCCCATCCGACTGCAGTCCCTGAATCAACTCCCGATATTCACGATAGACTTCCTGGCGCTCAGCCTCGGTATGGCTGTTCCAGTTTTGTTCTTCATGATAGATCAGCAACATGTATTTCATGTGTGTCGTCTCCTATATCGAATTTAGAAGATAAAAACCAAACGGTGTCAGAAGCCGGTGGTGTCTTAATTTGCGGGAGACAGTCCGAGGACGGCATGGAGTCAGTACCGGGAGCGGTAGCGACCGGGTCGCAACTTACCCGCGATCCAGGATCGCGATCACGAGA
>JAWWPL010000002.1:0-17425 GCA_033850605.1 Blastocatellia bacterium
AAGAAGGGAAGCTCCTCTGATTTTCCATTCTTATCGGTGCTCATTTGTGTTCATCTGTGGTTACTTGTTTGTGTAAAACTACTCTTCCTCAGTCCGCAGCTTTTCCAGGACGCCAAAATCTTCCAGCGTCGTAACATCTCCGGCCACCGAGCCGCTGGTCGCGATCTCGCGTAACAAGCGCCGCATGATCTTTCCCGAGCGGGTCTTTGGTAAAGCATCAGCGAAGCGAAGATCGTCGGGCCTGGCCAGTGCGCCGATCTCTTTCGTTACGTGCTTGCGCAGTTCTTCCTTCAGTTCATCAGTGGGTATGCGTCCGCCTTCAAGGGTTACGAAAGCGACGATCGCCGAGCCCTTCAAATCGTCAGGCTTGGCAACGACGGCGGCTTCCGCTACAGCTTCGTGCGACACCAGCGCGCTTTCGATTTCCGCCGTACCCAAACGGTGTCCGGCAACATTGATCACGTCGTCGATGCGTCCCATGATCCAGAAGTAGCCGTCCTGATCCTTGCGCGCGCCGTCGCCGGCGAAATAAACCCCATCGATTTGAGACCAGTACTGCTCTCGATAGCGAGCATCGTCACCATAAATCGTGCGCAGCATCGCCGGCCAGGGTTTTTTGATGACCAGATATCCACCTTCATTAGCGCCCACGGCTTTTCCGTCCCTGGTCATTACGTCGGCTTCAATTCCAGGAAAGGGTTTGGTGCCGGAACCGGGTTTGGTTGGGGTCGCGCCCGGCAGCGGCGTAATCATGATGGCTCCGGTCTCCGTCTGCCACCAGGTATCGACAATCGGGCACCGATTTTTTCCGATGATTCGTTGATACCACATCCAGGCTTCGGGATTGATCGGCTCGCCTACGGTACCCAACAGTCTTAGTGACGACAGATCGTGTTTCAATGGCCATTGCTCGCCCCACTTAATGAAGGCGCGAATCGCTGTCGGCGCGGTGTAAAGAATGTTGACCCGATGACGTTCGATGATGTCCCAGAAGCGATCCGGTTCAGGCCAGTTGGGTGCGCCTTCAAACATTAAAACGGTCGCCCCGTTCGACAACGGACCGTAGACCACATAGCTGTGACCGGTGACCCAGCCGATGTCGGCGGTACACCAGTAAATGTCTTCGTCCTTAATATCGAAAATCCATTTAGTGGTTACGTGGGATTGCAAAAGATAACCGGCGGTCGTGTGCAGAATTCCTTTCGGTTTCCCGGTCGTGCCGGAGGTGTAAAGAATAAACAGCGGATGCTCGCTGTCCAGCTCTTCGGGCGCGCAGTTGGCATCGACAGTTTCGCTTAGCTCATGCCACCAATGGTCGCGGCCTGACTCCATGTGAATCTGGCTTCCGGTGCGGCGCACGACAATGCACGATTTCACTGAAGGAGTTTCTTTCAACGCTTCGTCGACCGCGGGTTTTAGTTTTACTTCGGCGCCGCGACGCCAGCCTCCGTCAGCCGTGACCACAACTTTGCACTGCGCGTCGTTAATGCGATCAATCAGCGCCGTGCTCGAAAAACCGCCGAATACAACCGAGTGCGAGGCGCCGATGCGTGCGCATGCCAGCATTGAAATTGCCAGCTCGGGAATCAAGGGCATGTAGAGCGCTACTCGATCGCCCTTGGCAATGCCTACTCTTTTCAAAACATTCGCGAAGCGACAGACTTCGGTGTGCAGTTGTTGATAAGTGAGCGTGCGCGTGTCGCCGGGTTCGCCCTCCCAGATCAACGCCGCCTTGTTTCGTCGCCAGGTTCCCAGGTGGCGATCGAGACAGTTGTCGGAAATATTAATCTTGCCGCCGGTGAACCACTCGGCATGCGGCGGATCCCACTGCAAGACTGTGTCCCACTTCTTGAACCAGTGCAGCTCGCTTTCAGCCAGCCGCGCCCAGAAGGCTTCGGGGTCGGCGCTCGCTTCGGCTCGCAACGCTTCCAGTTCAGCCATCGATTTGATATGCGCTTTGGCGGCGAACTCCGTTGGTGGCGGGAAAACGCGCTCTTCGTGCTGAAAGGACTCAATGTTGGTGGACGACATGTTGTCGATCGTGGCTCCTTTAACTGTCGGTTTCGTTGACGCTTCTGTATCACACGCGTGCGGAGACGACAAATGCGGGACGGTGAGGTCAGTACCGGGAGCGGTAGCGACCGGGTCGCAACGCTGGCAGAAGCGAGATCGCGAGGACGAGACCCGGTCGCTACCGCTCCCGGTACCGGCCTCATGGCCCCACCCCTGACTAACTAATCCTGAGAAAGTTCCTTAACGATCTCGCGCAGCACAACCCTTCCTCTTTCAACTTCCTCAGGGCCGAGCGAAATGGCGCCCACTACCGCGTGGCCGCCGCCGCCATAACGTTCGCAGATCGTAGCAATGTTATGCGTGCGAGGGCGCGGCGCCCAGGGGTTCGAGCCGACGGAAATTTTTGTTCGTTGCGGGCCGCGCGTGAGGGCGACGGTGTAAGTGGCGTCGGGAAACAAATAGTAAGAAATGAATTTATTAAAGCCTTCATAACCCTCGTCGACTAAATCGAATTGCACGACCCCGTCCCGGTAAACTGCCTTACGGCGAATCGCTTCCCAGGTTTCCAGATGCAGACGCAGGATTGGTTGGAAACGTCGCTGGACTTCCGCACTGTTGGCCACCTCATTCAGCGGCGCTCGGGTCAAGTCGCGAATAATCTGTTCGACAAAAGCTTCATCGGGATCGGCCTCGATTACCTGCATTAGTTGCAGCGCGGGCTCTTTTAGCTCTACGCACTGGGCGGGCGATTCGTACAATGCGCCGTCAATTATGTGCGCCCAGTGAATAAGATCCTTCAGCGGCTGATCATTAAAGCCGAATTTATCGCGCGCCACTTCGGCAATGAATTCAGTGCAGGACTTGCGCGTCGCGTCGAGAAATTTCTTGTCTGAATTCTCAGCACGAAAGTGCGCTTCATCTTCCGGGGTGAGAAAGGCGGACTGGTGGTGATCGAACCACCAGGTCAGTTTTTCCGAAGGTGAGTACTTGAAGTCGACGATCGCGTTTTCGTCGCCGTCGAACATGTTTTCGTCAATGAGATTGCCGGGCCGGTGGAGCAGTCCGCCATACTGAATCTCGGCATTCGCGTTAATTCGTTCATGATAGAAACGACTGAAGGTCGCTGCCGAAGCAACGCCGTCAAAACAATGGCCGTGGTAAAGGACGCGAAGTTTCATCTGTTCAAAAAGCTCGCCATCTTAGCAATAGTTGATTAAGTTAGCCAGCGAGGAATACGAAGATACTATCTCTGCGTCTTATGTATTACCTTTGCGCCTTTGCGTGAACTAGAGACCATTCGAAAATTACGTTCCACGCAAAGGCGCAAAGACGAATCGTAAGGCGCAAAGCAGGATTGGGCTAAACACGGGCGGGAGTTGAAGCGACTTCACCGCTGAGCTCCGCAGCATTCGCCCGCCGCCAGCGAATCACGAACGTAATCAAAGCCCCAACGCCGACCATGATGCCGATCATTTGTGAAGTTGACAGCCCGGTTAAGGTAGTGAGGCCGAACAGGTCGCCACGCGGATCGTCGCGCACAAACTCGATCAAAAACCGCACCGTCGCATAAATCATCGCGTAAGCAAGAATCACCTGGCCGCTGAATTTCTTTCGCTTATGCAGCCAGAGCAGAAAAAGGAAAACAATCAGCATGGCGAAGGATTCATAGAGTTGTGTGGGATGCAGCTTGGTCCCGATCGGCACTCCGGTTACTTCGTGGCCCAGTTCGCTAAAGCGCACGCCCCACGGCAGATTGGTCGGCTTCCCCCAGCAACATCCGGCCGAGAAACAGCCTTGACGGCCGAGCACGTTCCCGAGGGCGATTCCCGGCGCGCAGGCGTCGGCCGTTTTCCACCAAGGCAATTTCCAATGGCGCATCAGGAGATAGCCGGTAATGATCGCTCCCAGCAAGCCGCCATAAAAGACGCCGCCAGAGCGCAGGAAATCCAAAGAGAAGAGTTGCAGCGGGTGCTCGCGGTACTCCGGTTCAGTAAAGAACATCAAGAGCTTCGAGCCGACCAGCGAGGAAAGCAGCAGCCACAAACAGAGATCGTAAATCCGCTCTCGCGGCAGACCGTCGCGCCCGGCCAGCTTGACGGTCACGAAGATCGCGCCCAGAAACGCGAGGGCGAGAAACACTCCATAGGTGTTAATGGGAAAACCAAAAATGCGAAAAAGAATGGGATACATGAATGCAGAACGTCAGTGGTCAGTAGTTAGCGGCCTGGGGCTGGCGGTGTCCTTTGCCTTTCGGTTCGCAAAAATCAGATCATAAGCCAGCAACGATGCGCCGATTAGGATGCTGGCGTCCGCTACGTTGAACGCCGGCCAGCGATACTGTCCCGCATGTACCAGGATAAAGTCGATGACGAATCCCAGACGCACTCGATCAGTTAGATTCCCGAGGATGCCGGCGAGTAACAAAGCGCAGGCGCCCAGGACCCGATCGTCGGTACGAGGCGTGCGCACGAAATAGACGAACACCGCAATCGCCGCCAGGGCCGCCAGGACCACAAAAAACCACCGGCCGAACGCGCCGCCTTCCTGCAACTGCCCAAACGCGATCCCGGGGTTCTCGGCATAAACAAAATCGAGCACACCCTTTATGATCGTTTGATCAGCAAATCTGAGACGGCGCACGGCCCAGGCCTTACTCGACTGATCCATCAAGTAGATGCCGAGTGCAGCGACGAGGTACCCCATCCGCCATGCGACTCGGGATTTGGTGGAATGTAATTCGCTATCCGTCATTCAATGATTGCAAGCCCCCTCATGGAGCGCGGACATCCCTGTCCGCCAGCGTGCGCAGCACGCTCAGCCTCGCCCTATCGTATCAAGGAGTTCGCGCTTCGCGCTCAGGCGGACAGGATGTCCGCGGTCCAAAGGCATCTGTTCCGCAGCCGCGTAGCGGCGAAATGTTTATAGAACCGAATGCCCAATACGATTCGAGCTCCAGAGGAGCGAAATATTCTGCCGCCCATAAATGGGCTCTCAGGAATAAGAAGCGCGCGGTGCTATAAACATTCCGTGCCTAACGGCACTTAAGATGACTACTCGCTCGCCTCGATTTCTTCTAATGCTTCAATACAACGCTCGCACACCGTCGGGTACTTCTCAGACTCGCCCACGTGCGTCGAATAGTTCCAGCAGCGCTCACACTTCTGGCCTTCAGCGCGCTCTACCCTCACGGTAGCAGTTACTTTCTCGTAGTCTTCCTCGCCTACACCGAATTCAACTTGGGAAACGATGAAGATGTATCGAAGCTGAGTCTCGTATTTTTTCAGGCGCTTGTATGTTTCCTCTCCAACCGATACATAAACACGAGCTTCCAACGAACTGCCAATTACCTTTTCTACTCGCGCCTTTTCAAGTTCCTGAAGTACGACATCACGAATTGCAAAGAGGAAACTCCAATCCCAATCTAGCGCAATCGCCTCAGGGGTGTCCTTAAGGCCGCTGGCCTCAGGAAGCTCGGTCAGGTGCACCGATGCGGCGCGTGATTCAGCCCCGGGCAGGTTCTCCCAGATCTCGTCGCCCGTGAATACCAACAGCGTAGCGAGCATACGCGCCAGCGCATCCACAATTCGATAAAGCGCGGTCTGCGCCGCCCGACGCGCCTGATTTCGTGGAGCAAAGGTGTAAAGGCGATCCTTCAGGATGTCGAAGTAACGCGCCGAAAGTGTCACCGTGCAGAATTCATAAAGCGTCTGATAAACGAGGTGAAACTCGTAAGCGTCATAAGCCGCGCGCACCCGGGCGATTACCGCATCAAGCTCGCCCAGCGCCCAACGATCAATCTCCATGAGCTGATCATCTGCCACGGCGTCTCGCTCCGGTTCAAAGCCGTCAAGGTTGCCCAGCGCGAAACGCGCGGTATTCCGCAACTTGCGATATCCGTCGCTGACTCGCTGCAGGATTTCATCAGAGCAGCGCATGTCCTCCATATAATCCGAGGATACGCACCAAAGCCTTAGCACTTCAGCGCCCAATTTCGGAATCACTTCATCCGGCGAAACGGCATTGCCGGCCGACTTGTGCATTGCCTTGCCCTGCGCGTCCAGGGTCCAGCCGTGACACAGCACTGTTTTATACGGAGCCTGATCGTGAACCGCTAGTCCGACAAACAGAGATGAATTGAACCAGCCGCGAAATTGATCGCCTCCTTCGATGTAAACATCCGCCGGCCAACGCAGGTTGTCGCGATTCTCGAGCACCGCGATCGAAGACGAACCGCTATCAAACCAGACGTCGAGAATGTCGGTCTCTTTCGTGAACTCCGCGGCTCCGCACTTCCCGCACTTAAAACCTTCGGGCAGCAGCTCACTGGCTTCGCGCTTGTACCAGGCGTCGGCCGTCTCCTGCTCAAAGATGTCGGCAACGTGCCGGATGATCTGTGGATCAGCGACCACGTGATTGCACTGCTGACAATAGAATGCCGGAATCGGCACGCCCCAGACCCGTTGCCGAGAGACGCACCAGTCGGGCCGCCCCTTGAGCATGTTGCGCATGCGTTCGCGGCCCCACGCCGGAATCCACTGCACTCGCTCGTCGACTTCGCGTAACGCCATCGCGCGCAAAGAAGCGTTGTTCAGGCTCTCTCCGTCGGTGAAATTGCTGGTGAAGTTCGCCCGATCGCGGCCGTCTTCATCCTGCTCCACCGGTTCATTCGGATCCGCACGGTCCATGGCAATGAACCACTGCGGCGTAGCGCGAAAGATAACCGGGTTCTTACAGCGCCAGCAGTGCGGATAGCGGTGATCATAACTCTCGGTGAACAGGAGCACGCCGCGTTCGCGCATGAATTCAACGATCTTCGGATTGGCTTCAAACACATTAAGTCCGGCGAAATGTTCCACCTCTGAAGTGAATTGGCCCGCGTGGTTCACCGGGCAATAGATCTCGAGCCCGTATCGTTTCCCGATCACGAAATCGTCGTGCCCGTGGCCCGGCGCCGTATGCACCAGTCCGGTACCGGCTTTTCCCGTCGCTTTCTTTTCGCGCGCCTCGCTGACGTCAAGCTCGGTTTCGGCATCGGCTTCGCCCCCGAGAGTCACGTGTTCGCCGAGCATCAAGAGCGACGGACGATCGATCCAGGGATGCCGGCATTCAAGTCGATCAAGTTTGGCGCCCGGAAAGCGCGCCAGCACTTTCGGTTCGGTGAAATTGCAGCGCGCGGCTACCACGTCCATTAGTTCCGCGGCGACAATGTAGACCTCATCACCGCTCTGGACGGCGACATAGTCGAAATCGGGATGCACAGCAATACCGAGATTCGCGGGCAGCGTCCAGGGCGTCGTCGTCCAGATCAAAGCAAAGACTTTACGACCCGCGAGCGCCGGATCAATCTGTGCGGGATCGCTCGCGAGTGGGAACTTCACATAAACCGACGGGCTGGCGTGCTGATGGTATTCGACTTCAGCTTCGGCCAGCGCGGTCTGATCGTGTATACACCAGTAAACCGGCCGCGCCCCTTTATAAACAAAACCGCGTTCGACGAAGCGTGCAAACAGACGCGCCGTCTCGGCCTCGTAATGATCCGACATCGTGCTGTAAGGGTTGTCCCACTCGCCCAGGATGCCGAGCCGCTGAAAGTCACGAGTCTGGCGCTTCAACGCGTCGGCCGCAAATTCACGACAGACGCGCCGGATGCTGAGCGGCGGCATGGTTGCTTTCTTCGCGCCCAGTTTGCGCTCAACGTGCAATTCGATCGGCAAGCCATGACAGTCATAGCCAGGCACGTAGGGCGCGTCAAAGCCCATCATCGTGCGTGATTTGACGATAAAATCTTTGATGATCTTGTTAAGCGCGGTGCCCAGGTGAATGTCGGCATTAGCGTAGGGCGGACCGTCGTGCAGGATGAACTTGTCGGCGCCGGCGCGCGCCCGCCGAATCTGCTGATAAAGATCCATTTCGGCCCATTTCTTCAAACGGGCCGGTTCGGTCTGCGGCAGGTTGGCCTTCTGTCCGAATTTGGTCTTCGGCAGATTGATGGTTTTCTTCAGTTCAAGGGGCGGTGCTTCAGTAGACATAAGGGTTTAGTGTCAAAAACGAAATAGTAACAGCATGAGCGGGCGCTTATCAAAAAGCGATCCTTGAGGTGCGCCGGCAGGGACTACGCGACATCACTGCGGCCGACCAGCTCACAAGAAGATCTGGTCAAGTTCCTCGGCTTTCAACCGCGAAGCGGTTGTGCAACTCAGCCCAGGGTTGCCGCGCCGCGCGGTTACCCTGGGACTGAGTCATAAGAAGGAGTGCAACCCCAAAGGGGTTGCGTCTCTCGCAATCGAACATCATGGTTGAGCCGACGTTGAACCTTAATTCGTCTGAGCTTTCTGAGTTGAAAAATGGCACAACCCCGTTGGGGTTGACATCGTTAGACCCGTTACCCAGGGTAGCCGCGAAGCGCGGCAACCCTGAGCTGAGTTTCGTAACCGCTTCGCGGTATGACCGAATCCGACATGATCAGCCCTTCCCGAAAGTTTGGCTGAGTGTGCACTCCAAAACTAAAGCCCGAACCATTTCTCCCAGGAGACGATGGTTCGGGCTTTTCAAAGCCTTTGATGTTTTTCGCTTTCAGCCGATAAACATCTCCTCGTCTCCGTAACTGCGGTTAATCGGGCTCGGTGCGGGCGCCACCAGCACTTCCAGGCCGCGTCGCACGCCGGCCAGGATCGCAGCCAGCTCGCGGGCCGGCTCAATGACTTTTCTTTGGATGAACTCAGTCGTGTCCATTACCCGTTCATGCGTAGTATCTATAGCGCGGCTGACCATGTGCACTTTTTCATGCGCCATCTCCGCGGTCTCGTCAGCCAGCGCCATGATCCCGCGCACCTCTTCTTTGATCAGCGCCGTCGACTCAGCCAGGTTAGCCGTGGCTGTCGACAGATGGCCAGACATGACATTGAACTGTTCTGCGATCTGCCGGCCCTGGACTGCGATCGCGCTGCCTTGCTCGCTAATCGCGGTGGCCCTGGTTATTAACGGGTCAAATCGCTCTTCGAGTCGATTTACCGACTTGACCGCGCGTTTGACGAAAACCGCCATCGCGATCATCGCCCCGGCTATCATCAGAAAAGACAAGGCTATGATCGCTGTAATGATCACCAGCCAGAACAATGGTTCGTGTGGATTCATCTCAACAGAGAAAACGTAATTTGTACCTGGCGCTTTGTACTTTAAATTTGTCTCTTCGAACTAACAAAGTTCAAAGCACCAGGCCCGGTGCGTCTACATCGCCTTTTCCGGCGTGTAAGTTGGCGCGGCCTCAGTACGGCCAGAAAGCTCAGTCTTGCGTTTCTCTTCCACATAAGCTTTCTTTCCTGCTTCTACGGCTGCCGAAATAGAACCGGCCTGACGCGCTGCCGCGTCCCTGGTCAGCGCAGCGACTTCGCCGGCCTTGGTTGAGGCCGTATCGTAAAGCTCGCTGGCCTTTTCGCGCGTAGCTGCCACATACTCTCCGGCCGTTTCGCGCGCGGTTTCGTAATACTCGCCCGCTTTGGCGCGCGTGGTGTCGTAGTATTCCGTGGCCTTCGCACCCAGTTGCTGCGCGGTCTCTTTTGATTTGTCGATGCCCTTGCGGGTCGCATCGGCAATGTCGTTGCGCAGTTCTTCACCAGATTTCGGAGCGAACAACAAAGCTAGTACTGCACCGATGCCGGCGCCCACCAGGAAGTACGTTAGTCGCGTTGAAATATTGTCCCCATAGTCACGATCGTTTCCCATAAAACATCCTTTCTGTAGAGGCAGATCCCCCATTGGGATCGCCAGTGTCTTGCAAAATTTTCGGATGATGACTGCTCGCGACTATAACAAACGCGGTTGGGTTCCGCAAGCAAACGATTGGCGAAGAAGTGCCGAAAGTGTCAGGAAACTATGCGAAAAAGCGTTTTCAGTCGACGGCACGCTTTTGAAACTTGCGCAGACCTAACCAGGTGAACAGTAACGAAAAACCGACCAGTCCTCCATAAACCAGCCAGGGGGACATGTGCGGCATTTCCGGAGTGAGCGCCAGGCGGAAACCTTCGCTGGCGTACACCAGTGGATTGAGTAGCACAGCGCGCTGAAACCACGGAATTACATGCAGCGTCGCCCAGGGATAGTAAGCACATCCGAAGAAAATCATCGGCGCCAATAACACATTAAATACCAGGCCGATCTGCTGTGGCTCGACCATTGTCGCTACCACCATTCCAAAGGCGGCAAACAACCAACTGGACAGGATGGCAACGACTATCAACTGAAACACATCGACAAGTCCGAGGCTTAAATGAACCCTCATCAGCAGCCACGCCAGCGGCAAGACCACAAGGCCGGCGATTATCGCTTGCAGAATGCCCACCAGAATCTTTTCGATCGCGACTCCGGAAATACTAATCGGCGCCAGCAGTCGATCTTCGATCTCTTTAGTCCAGCCGAAGTCGATTACCAGCGGCAGTGCTACGGCCTGCATGCTTGAGAGGGTCATGCTCAGCCCGAGAATTCCGGGCAGCAACATTCCGGTATAGCCACGTTGAATAATACCCAGCCGCGGCATGACGAAACCGAATATGAAGGTGAACAACAGTGGCTGTAAACCAACCCGTAGTAGAAAGTACGGCAGCTCGCGACGCGCAACGCGCAGGTCGCGATGAAGCAGGGCGAGCATAGGTGTTGTCATAAAGGGTTTCCCTCGCATCGCGGATCGCGGACATCTTGTCCGCCTGAGCGCGAACAGCGATTCATCCGCACGGCCTGAGCGTGCTTCGCCCGCTGGCGGACAGGATGTCCGCGCTCCGCAAATCAGTTTCTACTTCTCCGGGACTGTGCCGCCATCCTTACCGCGTACCAGCACGTTGGCGGCCCAACGTTGTAAGAGATCAAGAACTTCCTGGCTCACTTCTCCCGCCTGCGCACCGGTGACGGCCTTGTCACGGGTCGACGGGGTGAACACGTGGGTTAGATTCGGGAAAATACGCAAGAGCACTTGTTTGTTGCCGCTGTCGGCCATCGCCTGCGCCAGCTCGAGGGCGTGATACGGCAGCACGTTTTCGTCCCGTTCACCATTCAGAATTAGAACCGGCGCCTTGACTCGCCGCGCAATCGCCAGTGGATCCATCTCGAGGTGCTGACGAAAATATGCGAGCGGATCGTTTGCCGGGTCGGCGGGCTTCGGCTTTGACTTCACCTCCGTGAAAACCTTTTCCAGCTGAGCGACAATCGCAGGACTGCGAGTTTTGTCCGAAGGATTAACCGGTGAGCTAAGCGCGAGAAGGTTCAGCGCCTGTTCAGACACAATATGGTCCAGCGACCGCGAGCCGCCTGCCAGGAGGATGATAGCCGCCACTCGCGGATCTTCCGCGGCAATCACCAGCGCAGTCAGGGCGCCTTCGCTATGCCCAGCCATGGCAATCTTCCGCCGATCAATGTCCGGCCGTTTGAACAGGAATTCAAACGCCGCTTTCGAGTCATTGATCAAATCTCGATACGACGTCCCCTTCTGGAGCGGGATCGATTTGCCAACGCCCCGATCGTCGACCCGCAGGGCCGCGACTCCATTCGCGGAAAGATGTTCGGCGACCAGACGATAAAGATTTGCAACTACCGAGCCGTCGCGGTCCTCCGGGCCTGAGCCACTGATAATAACCACGGCGGGAAAAGGAGCGGCGCCGGCCTTTGGAATCGTCAAGGTCCCTACCAATTTTTGCTCGCCATTTTGGAACGACACTTCTTCAGTAGTGTATGGATCGTTGACCGCCGTAACCGGTTTGGGCGGCGGGGGAGATATCAACTCGGCCAGGGCCTCTGAACCTTTACGGACGATCTTGAGATGCTGCTCAGGGACTTGAATGAACAAAGGGACGTGCGTTGAGTCAGTCCATATATCGAAAGACAAACCGAGACTTGTGCCCGCGCGGAAATGCTCGGTCGTCACCTGCTGGCCGTTGACCTTGAAGATCGGCGAGTCCAGAAGCTCAAGATTCAATGTGAAAGCAACTCCCTGGGAAGGTACGAAGGCATTGAAGGTCTGCGGCCCTTTTCGCGCCGGATCGTATTGGGCGAACAGGAAGAGGAAGTGATGCCACACGCCGTTCTCGATCAAGACTGTCGGCTGCGCCTTCACTTCGTTCACTGGCTGGCCGGGGCTGGTTATCTTTACGATCTCGCCTGCGAAGTCCGCCTGCAACGTGCCGCCACTGGCGCTAACCGTAAACGCGACCGGTCGATTTCGTTCCGCCTTCGTCGTCGTTTTGAATGTCGAAGGACCAAAAGTCCCATCCGACTGTGACTGAATCGTTCCGTCGGCGTTGGTGGTAAAGGTATAGTTTTCGAGACCGAATGCTTGATCGCTGATATAGGTAGTATAGGTCCCGGTTGAAACTTTAGACTGTTGTGCCTGACTACCTGCAGCCAGCAACAGGATAAGGGCGAGGATCGGGTAAATTCTAAGTTTCACACAAGGTTCCTTTCAGGTTTGAGGTTGAGGAGGTTCTTTCATCGCTTCAATGAGTGACAGCCTGGCTCGGACTTCAAATTACGTCCGCAAACTTCGCCCCGTCAGATGTAAAAACAGATTCTCGAGACTTGGTTCGGCCACGTGCGCATCGGTGACGTTGACGCCCTGGTCGCTGGCCAGACGCATGGCGTTGGCCAGTAAGCCTTCGGCGCAGTCGGCATAGATGCGCACGCGTTCCTGGTCCGCCTTGATATCCACCACGCCAGGCAGGGCTCGCAAGGACGTAGCGAAGGAATCCGGCACGTCGCCGCGCACTTGCAGTTCGACCAGATAACCGCCCGGCACGCTGCGTTTCAACTGCGCCGGTGAATCCAGGGCCAACAGCTGTCCGTGATCGATGATCGCGGCTCGCTCGCAAAGCAGGTCCGCTTCTTCCATGTAATGCGTAGTCAGAAGGATGGTCTGGCCTTTTTCATGCAATTCGCTGAGCATCTCCCACATCGCATGGCGCGATTGCGGATCGAGGCCGGTCGTCGGTTCATCCAGAAACAAAATTGCCGGATCGTGCATTAAGGCACGCGCGATTTTCAAACGCTGCACCATGCCGCCGGAAAAACCGAGGACTTTTTCATCGGCCCGCTCGGCCAGCTCAAATCGCTCCATTAAGTGTTGAGCCTGGGACTCGCGTCGATGTTTTGGAACTCCAAAATATTCAGCATGGAACAAGAGAATTTCGCGCGCGGTCAGACTGCGATCCAGATTGTTGACCTGCGGCACCACTCCGATGCGGCGCTTCACAGCAACGGGATCGCGCGCGACATCGATGCCGTCGATGCGCGCGGTGCCGCCCGTCGGCATAACTCTGGTAGTGAGCACGCCGATAGTTGTCGTCTTACCAGCGCCGTTGGGGCCGAGCAAGCCGAAAAACTCACCACGCGCAACTTCGAAGGAAACGCCGTCGACGGCCGTGACTTCGACCGCCTTCCGAGTTTTCGGCTGGTACGTTTTCTTCAGATCTTTGACAGCGATCGCAGGTTCCATGGTGGATTGGTGGCACAGACTTCAGTCTGTGATAGTTGGTGCAGGACGAAACACAGACTGAAGTCTGTGCCACTTAAATCTCACACCGCCAGGCGCATGTGTGTTGCCACATACCAGAAAAAGAAGAGCACCAGCGCGATGGACCCGAAGAGTAAAGCCAGCAACCCGCCGGCGATCAAGGCGACAAACAGCCAATCGCTGGTGCGCCCCTGTTTGGCGTCGGCCGCGGAAACCGTGGCGCGCCGTCGCAGCAGATTGATGTTGCGGATGTTGGGCTTCCACCACGCGCCAAACAAGTCTCCAATGAAAGGGATTAGGCCCACCAGAAAATAAATGGCAATGTTCGTGCCCATGCGTAGCAGAGTGACCTTGGGGACTCGATAACGCACGGCTGAGACGAGGACATACAGTGCCACGATCGTCGTCGCCACGTCGCCGAATTGCGGGACGAGATCGATGATTGCATTCATCCCGAAACGCCAGCCCAGCACCGGGATGCGAAACTGGTTGTCCATGATCTGACTGAGGACTTCCAACTCGCGCTCGATTTGTACAGACCTGGGGCGGAGGACCGGACTATTTCCGATTTCCGATTTCCGATTTCCGATTTGATCTCGGCTATCGAGTGCGTGATGGGATCTTAGATTGGCGCTGGACATAGCTGTTTTTCGTCCTGGTAAATCGGCAATGCCTATGGTATTCGCGTCATCTGCTGCCAGAAGAACTTGCCCACTTTGGCAAAGGCGGCGAAAAAGTTTCCGCCTCCTCTGGTATTTGTCTTTGCCGGCAAGCCCAACTCTGCAGCCAGCTTGGGATCGGGCGGCCCGATGTCTTCATCGCCGCGCTTGCTCGAAAGCCAGCGATCGAAGGTACGACTAACGGCTCGTCTTTGTTCGACTGAGGCGACGGCAATAAAGGCCCCGCGCAGGTCATCCATGTCCGCGACTTCCAGCGAGTTGGCCTTATAGTAGTCCCGCAGCGCGGCAAAGAATTTTTCATCGCCCAAAAGCTTTCGCAAAGCTTCGAACATCAGCGCGCCTTTGCTGCCAACGATCGCCGAATATTGAAAAGAGTTGCGATACTCGTGCGCTGAACGGCTGGCTTCCATGTCCTCGCCGCCGAACGTCCGATAGAGCGTGTAAACCCCGCGCACTTGTTCGTTCAACGCGGCGGTGAACCGCGGCTCTCCGTGAGCTTCACGGTAATAGAGCAGAGCGGACCAGTTCGCCAACGCCTCGTCCAGCACCGGTTCGCGCCCCGAATCGTTGCCCACCGTCGCTCCCCACCATTGATGGGCCACCGCGCGCGCGACGGTCCATTCCAGACTATCTTCAACGGCGGCGCGTTGCTCGCTAATCACGTCGGGCATGTTACGCATAGAGGGCGAATCAAAATCCAGATAAAAGGCACTGGCAATAGCGCTCAAGCCTGCAAACTCCGCGCTACCCATCGTGGCCACCAGGGGAACATCGACGATGCTTACGGTTTTTATCGGCAGTGGACCAAACCGCGCCCCAAAAACTCCCAGCGAATCAGCGGCGATGTTCAGCACGCGATGCGCAATAGTTTCGTGGTCGGGCCGGAAGATCGAGCGGATCGTTACGTCACCCATGACTCGTTCCTCCGAGCGCAGGTTGCTGCCGGCGACGATGGCAAAGTCACGCAGGTTCTCGGCTGCGAACCGGTTCGACCCGGCGGCTTGCTTATCAGCAACGACCTGGGTCTTGACGGGTGCAAATATTTCGACGTTTCGGGGCGCCTCGACGGTTACTTCATAATCAGCAGGGTCAGTCGTCAGCGTGTCGCCAATACTGGGCTCAACCTTGCGAAACCAATCGTCGCCATCTCGGGCTGCCAGGACCGGATACCACGCGCCCATCATCATCACTCCCCGGCAGCGAAAGTTTGTGTCGCGAGCGCGGCGCATCTCGCGGGTGCTGCGGATGGCTGCGCTCACCTGTTGCACCACGTGTGCTACCAGACCGGTTTCCTCGGGATCGATTTCCGGAACGCTGCCGCGGAATTTAAGTTCGAGTTCAACAGCCGAGTTCGGAGCGATCGCGTCGCGCAGATAAATTCGCAGCGTCGTTTCCTGATCGTCGAGCGCGAATTGTAACGGCGTGGTGCTGCCGACCGCAC
The DNA here is from genome assembly GCA_033850605.1 of Blastocatellia bacterium. GTDB lineage: Bacteria > Acidobacteriota > Blastocatellia > Pyrinomonadales > Pyrinomonadaceae > UBA11740. Next base: position 15,626 of record JAWWPL010000002.1, read on the forward strand.
GGACCTCAGCGATGTCCAGGCGAGGTTCATCGGATACTATCTGTCCGGTGGGCGACTTTTCAGTCGGCGGCAAATATCCGGGAATGCGGACGTTGGGATAGAGATGAAAGAAGAGCGTTGAGGTTGGGTGGTCGCCGCGATTCACCCACCGCACGCGCTCACTGCCCGTATAAGTACGGTTTTCATAGTCGACCGAAACTTGAATCTGATAGTGAATTCGTTTTTCCGGCGGCGGCGGTTGGCGCGTTTGGTTTTTGGCGGCGGCTGTCGTTAATGCAAAAACGCCCGCCAGAATCAGGGTCGTGAACGTAACGAGATTCGAGCGCCGCAGGCGCGGCAGTGTGTAGCCCCGGGCGTAAGCGCGGGGATCAGGCAGAAATGAGTTTAGCGAGCCTGTGAAGGGGGCGGCAGAAATCTTATGGACTCTTCTTGCCGGTCTAAGTGTCCGTCGTCCCTTCGGGGCTCCCGAAGTTTTTGTTTGGCCGGTAACCCCGGGCTCACGCCCGGGGCTGCACTCTGCCGCCCGCATTCGCGGGCTCGTTGAAGCCGACAGCCGATCTTGATCTTGATGAGACTTTCCCGTCATTCGCCGCACCTTGGAACTAGCTTAATCGTCTGTTGACATGCTGTCCTCTCTTTAACGTTCACTGATTATCACGCGACGAATGATATCGCCCCTCGCGATATTATCAACCACTTCCATGCCGCGAATCACGCGGCCAAAAACAGTATATCCCCCGTCGAGGTGCGGTTGCGGCGAATGAGTCACGAACCATTGCGAGCCGCCCGTGTCTTTGCCGGAAAGCGCCATCCCTACCGTTCCGCGTTCATACGGAACTTCGTTCACTTCGCAGCGAATCTGATAACCCGGCCCACCGTTTTGATCGCCCCGCGGATCACCCGCCTGAACTACAAAATTCGGCACGACTCGCGGGATCGTCTGGCCGTTAAAGTAACCTTTGCGCGCCAGTAGAATGAAATTATCGATGGTCAATGGCGCTTCTTCAGGCAGGAACTCGATCGTGAACGCGCCCTTGCTGGTCACCACCGTAGCAGTCACGTTCTTGCCGCTGCGCGCGATCGCCCGACGATAATCAGCATCCGTATAGCGCGTCTTGACGGTGCCGATACGATTTGAAAAGTCGCCAACATCGTTCGCCTTTAGTAAAGCAACTGCTCTGCGGCGAATCAGGTGATCGGATGAGTCAAGCGCCGTTTTGATCGCATCATTCGCCGCCGCGCTCTTTTGTTTGCCCAGCGCATCGAGAATCGCCAGCGCCGCATCGTTCAAGTCCTGGTCGCGAAGTGCTGCTGTCAACGCTACTATCAGCATTTGCGCATTTCCTTCGTTCGGCGTTAGTTCAGCTAATAACTCGGCAGAGGTGGCGCGAACGATGACATCCTGATCCTTTAGACTTTTCCGAAGGATGTCTTCCAGGTCCACAGGCTTAACGACTGCATAAGCGCGAAGGAAATCGGGCACCGCGAGCGGCTTTAACGATCTACATGAGCCGGTCAAAACCATCCCTGGTTTTACCACAGCGGGATATGCAGGGGTTCCTCGCTTGGGAGGTTGGCAGACTAGCGCGCTATGGGCGAAATTCGTGACAAACTCCTTCAGATTGCTATCTAGAATCGGCTGGCCTGTTTTCACCACTGCTAGTTCGGCCAGACCCTGGCTGATGCTTGCTTGCTGGGCTGCAACCTCATACGCGAGGTATGGACCGACGGACATATATTGCTGTGGCGCGATTCGCGCTAGAGATACTTCGATAGTTGGTGATGTGACATCAAGGAACT